>CAXTDA010000272.1:0-5814 GCA_964242935.1 uncultured Burkholderiaceae bacterium
CGACCCAGGCCAGCACCCAGAGCACGAACAGGAACGGGATCAGGCGCCAGGTGATCCGGCTGTAGGTCGCGTCGAGAGCGGATTCGACGTGCGGCGCAGTGCCCGCCAGCGGTGACGCCCGATAAGTCGCCATGATCGTCCTCTCGAGTGAGCCCTGCGCCTAGCAATTCGCAAGCCAGCCCCGCAATAGGGAGGATTCGGGTGAGCGGCGTGCGCTGCGGCGGACTCGCGACATCAGGCTGACGCGGTCTTCAAGTCGGGCGGAACTCGTCGAGACTCAGCCGCGCCATGGATTGAACGAAGCGGTTTCCGTCTCCACCCAAGGTCGTTGTTGCGTCTCGCGCAACTTCCAGCAGTTGACGGCAGGCAGCGAACATCACGTCGGGCGGCGCCAGTCTTTGCTTGGGTCCGGATAGCGTCAAGGCGCCTTGCAGCTCGCCGGTCACGCCGAAGACGGGTGCGGAAACCGATGCCGTCTCGGGTTCGCGTTCACCGTACGAGACTGCCCAGTGTCGCGCGCGAGTCCCCTCATCCGCAGGCGACGGGGGCACTGAAAACGCGAGAAGAATCCGACCCGAGGCACCTTGACCGATCGGGTACTCCGTTCCGGTGCTCACCGCCGCTCGGACCGTCCGCGCCGACTCGACGCGGAAGAGCGCAATACGCTTGTCTCCGTGGCGAACATAAAAGGACGCGGTCTCGCTACTCGCCGCGCTGAGCTGCTTCAACAGCGGTTCGATGACGTGACCGACTTGAAACGACCGCTGGTAAATGGTCGCCAGGCGCAACGGTTGAGGACCGATCGAATAGGCGCCGTCTTGAAGCTTTCGAACGAAGCCGCCGTGCTCCAGAGCGCCCAGCAAGCGCAGCACCGTGCTTTTGTAGAGACCTGTGCGCCTTGACAGCTCGGTGAGCGTGAGCCGCTCGTCGGTCGGCTCGAACGCCGCGAGAAGCGCGAACGCTCGGTCCAGTACGGCCACGCCACTCGAATCGGAGAAGGGCACAGGCGGGCGATCAATCGTTTCGGTCATCGCAGGGCAGACCCGGGCTGAAGTCGGGCGTCATGGGCGTCATCTTCAGTTTGCACGGTTTCGGCAATGCTGCCTCGCAACCCCTCGAATAAGGGTTTACCCCAATACATGGGCGCGAATCCAAACGACTATACTGTTCTTTCTGATAGAACTGTGTTCTGTCAGAGAGAACAACGCAGATTGTTTGGTATCGACCCCTTGGAGACCTCAATTGCAAATTCAATCAGCCATCGCCCCTCCCCCGTCTGTCGCTGCCGCAGACCCAACCCTCGAGCGCGAAGCGATCAAGGCCGCCGCCTGGCGCTTCATTCCGTTGCTGGCACTTGCCTATTTCTTCAACTACCTCGACCGAACCAGCGTCGGCTTCGCGGCGCTGACGATGAACCACGATCTGGGGCTCACCGCGACCCAGTTCGGCTATGGCGCCGGAATCATGTTTGCCGGTTACTGCCTGTTCGAGGTGCCGAGCAACCTGGCCATGTTCCGCTTCGGCGCCCGCCGCTGGCTCGCCCGCATCATGGTGACGTGGGGGCTGATGGCAGCGGCAACCGCGTTCGCCGTCGGTCCCTATAGCTTCTATGTGATCCGCCTGCTGCTGGGCATCGGTGAAGCCGGCTTCTTCCCCGGCGTGATCTTCTTTCTGACGCTCTGGTTCCCCGCTCACTACCGTACCCGCGTTCTCGCCTGGTTCACCGTCTCGACACCGTTGTCGTCGCTGGTCGGGGGTCCCCTGTCGGCCTGGCTGCTGCAGTTCGACGGTCACCTCGGACTCGCAGGGTGGCAGTGGATGTTCATCGTCGAAGGGCTGCCCGCGTGCCTGATCGGCGTGGTCGTCCTCAAGGTGCTGGCCGACAAACCGCAGGATGCGAAGTGGCTGTCGCCCGCGCAACGCGACGCGCTGCAAGGCGCGCTCGATCGCGAAAAAACCGGTACGACCAAGAAGAAGGCATTCGGGATCGCGCTCCGCGACCCGCGCGTCTACCTGCTCAGCATGATCTCGTTCGGCTTCACGATGGGGTCGTACGGCATCGGCATCTGGCTGCCGCAGATGCTCAAGGCGCAGGGCATGACCGTCACCGAGACGGGTTGGTTGTCGGCGCTGCCGTACTTCTTCGCAACGATCGGGCTGCTGTGGTGGGCGAGTCATGTCGATCGCACCGGCCGGCGCATCACGAACCTGAGCGTGGCGCTCTTGATAGCCGGCGTTTCATTGGGCATCTCGACGTACTTCGATGCGCTCGTCCCGGCCATGGTGGGGATGACACTGGCGCTGATCGGCACGATCTCGGCCCGCACGATCTTCTACACGATCCCCGCGAAGTTCCTGTCCGGGGAGGCCGCGGCGGGTGGCCTGGCACTGATCAACTCGATCGGAGCGCTCGGCGGATTCGCCGGTCCGTACCTCGTCGGCTACATGAAGGACACCTTCCATTCGTTCAACGCGGGAATGATGGGACTGGCCGGCGTGCTGCTCGTGACGACCGTGTTGGCGATGTCGATCCGCTTCTTCATGAAGGACGAATGATGAACGCGACGACGCTCTCTCGCCGCACCGCCTTAAAGGCTGCCGCGGCGGTTCTCCTGGCAACCCGCCACGGTATTCCGTTCGCCCAGATCAAGGAGTCTCCCCGCATGACGCCCAGCACGAGCAACTACCTTCCGGTACGCGAAGCCTGGCTTGCGCTTCACGAGGAATCCATCATCGCGCCGGAGCTGCCGATCATCGATGCCCACCACCATTTCTACGACCGCCCAGGTTGGAGCTATCTCGCGAACGAGTATCGCGCCGATGCGAGCTCCGGACACAACATCCGGGCCTCCGTCTACATGCAGGCGCAGACGCACTACCGCACGCAGGGTGCGGAGGCCTTCAAGCCGGTCGGCGAGACGGAGTACGTCGTCGGCGCCACCGGCACCGACGAGGCTCGCCCGCAGATTGCAAAGGGCATCGTGGGCCACGCAAACCTGCAACTCGGCGCCGCTGTGCGCGAGGTGCTCGAGGCGCACGTCCGTGCCGGGCAAGGCCGCTTCAGGGGCGTTCGCCACCTGACGACTTGGGACGCCGATGCATCGCTGTTGAACCCTGTCTCGGCAGCGCCGCGAGGCCTGCTGCTCGACAAGACGTATCGCGAAGGCGTCGCCCAACTCGCTCCGCTCGGGCTGTCGTACGACGCGTGGCTGTTCTTCCCCCAGTTGCCGGAACTGATCGACATGGCGAAGACGTTTCCGGAGACGGCGATCATCGTCAATCACTGCGGCGGCGTCGTCCGCATCGCCTCGTACCAGGACCATCGCTCCGAAGTCTTCGAGACCTGGCGAGCGTCGATGCGTGAACTGGCGCGGCTGCCCAACGTGAGCGTCAAGGTCGGCGGCCTCGGGATGCGGATCAACGGCTTCGACTTCGAGAAGGGTGAGGCGCCGCCGAGTTCCGAGCACCTCGCAGAGGCCTGGAAGCCCTGGATGGAGACCTGCATCGAAGCCTTCGGCGCAAATCGCTGCATGTTCGAAAGCAATTTCCCGGTCGACAAGGGCTCGTACAGCTATGCCACCGGCTGGAATGCGTTCAAGCGGATCACCGCAGGGGCGAGCCCCGCGGATCGACAGGCGCTGTTCGAAGGCACGGCGAGCCGTGTCTATCGGCTGAGCTGAGGAGAACAGACGATGTCCATCCAACCACTTCGCGGGGTCCGCGTCCTGGACCTCACCAACGTCCTGGCCGGCCCGTTCGCCTGTCATCAGCTCGCGCACATGGGCGCCGACGTCATCAAGGTCGAGGCGCTCGACGGCGGCGACCTGGCAAGGCAGCTCGGCGCCGATCACGAACTCAACAAGGCTTACATGGGCGTGTCGTTCCTGGCCCAGAACCCGGGCAAGCGATCGATCACGGTCAACCTCAAGAGCCCGTCGGGGAAAGCGGTGCTGCGCAGGCTTGTCCGCACTGCCGCTGTGCTCGTCGAAAATTTCCGTCCGGGCGTCATGGCACGCCTCGGTCTCGGCTACGAGGACCTGCTCGAGGAAAACCCCAAGCTCATCTATTGCGCGATCTCCGGCTTCGGCCAGGACGGGCCGCTGCGCGACCTGCCGGCCTACGACCAGATCATCCAGGGCATGTCGGGCGTGATGAGCATCACCGGCGCGCCCGAGAACGCGCCTTACCGCGTTGGCTATCCCGTCGCCGACACTATCGGCGGAATCACAGCGGCGTTCGCGGTTGCAGCAGCCTTGGCGGATCGCGATCGCGAGGGTGGCACCTTCATCGACGTGTCGATGCTCGAAGCGGTCATGGCGACGATGGGCTGGGCGGTGTCGAATCACCTCGTCGCCGGGCGCGAACCCAAGCCCATGGGCAACGACAACGTGACTGCCAGTCCATCCGGCACCTTCAAGACCGGTGATGGCCTGCTCAACATCGCTGCCAACAAGCAGGAACAGTTCGAAGCGGTCTGCCGCGTCGTCGGCCACCCGCACTGGATCGACGACGGGCGATTCGCGGATCGCCAGGCCAGGTTGCAACACCGATCGGAGTTGAAGGCGCTGCTCGAGGGCGCAATGGCGACCAGGCCAGCCGCGGAGTGGTGGCAGCTCCTCAACGAGGCGGGCGTACCGGCGGGCCCCGTCTTCTCCGTCCCACAGGCACTCGAGCACCCGCAGATCGCAGATCGGGGAATGGTCGCCACGTTCGACGACGCGCCGGGAGTCGGCCGGGACATCCGCGTCCTGCGCACCGGCTTCAAGGTCAACGGCGAAGCGCCGTCGGTCGGGACTCCACCGCCGATGCTCGGTCAACACACGGCAGAGATCCTTTCGGACCTGGGCTACACCAGACAGGAGATCGCCGCACTCAAGGAGGAGAAAGCAACATGAATCCGAACGAACAGGGGGTTTCCGACCCACGGGTGTCGCACTGGTGGCATACGTCGATCATCGAGATGGAACCCGGCGTCATCCGCTATCGCGGCTACCCGATCGAGGAGCTGATCGGGCGCGTCAGCTTCGCCCAGATGATCTGGCTGATGACGCGCGGCGAGCTGCCGACCGAGAAACAGGGGCGTCTACTGGACGCTGCACTGATGTCCGCGGTCGACCACGGGCCCCAGGCCCCCAGTATCGCCATCGCGCGCATGGCAGCAACCTGCGGCGTCGGGCTGAACAACGCGATGGCGTCGGCCGTCAACGTATTGGGCGACGTCCACGGCGGTGCTGGCGAGCAGGCCGTCGACCTGTATCGGTCCGTCGCCGATCGACTCGATCGCGGCGACTCGCTGGATTCTGCCGTTGCTGCAGGACTCGACGCAGCGATTGCCGAGCACGGCAAGTTCGTGTCCGGGTTCGGACACCGCTTTCATCCCCTGGACCCGCGCGCTCCGCGGTTGCTGGCGTTGGTCGACGAGGCGGCGCGCGACGGGCAGGTGAGCGGACGTTTCGCCACCATCGCGCGAGCGATCGAGGACGAGCTGGCGCGTCGCAAAGGGGGCAAGCGCATTCCGATGAACATCGATGGCGCGACCGCCGTGATCTACGCGGAACTGGGCTTCCCGGCGCCGCTGGCCAGGGGGTTGTTCTGCCTGTCGCGCTCGGTCGGCATCCTGGCGCATGCGTGGGAGCAGACCCAGCAGGGCGGCCGCAACAAAGGGCCCATCCCGCGCAACTATCTGTGGACCTATGACGGCCCGCCACAGCGGGGTCTGGCTCATCACGAAAAACGCTCGACCGATCTGGACGAAGGGCGATGACGCACGCATGACCGCCGAACCATCGACGTTGCCTAATCCGATCCGTAAAA
>CAXTDA010000273.1:0-5812 GCA_964242935.1 uncultured Burkholderiaceae bacterium
TCAGCGCGCCGGCCAGCACCAGCTTCTGGCGCATGCCGCGCGAGAACGTCTCGCAACGCTGCAGTGCGTGCGGTGTCAGCCCGAGGAGGTCGAGCAGCCGCGACGACTCGGCGCGCGCGTGCGACGGCCGCACGTTCCACAACGCCGCGATCAGCTCGAGGTACTCGATCGGCGTCAGCTTGTCGTACAGCATCGGCTCGTCCGGGACGTAGGCCACGATGCGTTTCGCGTCGAGCGGGCGAGGTCGATGCCGCAGATCGCGATCGTGCCGGCGTCGGGCGCGAGCAGCCCGGCGACCATCCGCAACGTCGTCGTCTTCCCGGCGCCGTTCGGTCCGAGCAAGGCGTACAACTCGCCATCGGCAACGTCGAGCGACAGGCCGTCGACAGCCGGCCGCTCCGCATCGCCGAAGCGTTTTGCGAGTTGGGTGATGCGAAGCGAGGAGGCCATCGAGATGGGCGGGACGAGCGGTCGATTCTAGCTGTGGCCTGGCAGACGACCGTCGATCGATTGTCACCGTCGGCGAACGGTTGGCGCAGCGGCTGGGGCAATCGCGTCGACAATCCGCGCTCCGTCGCGTCGACCCGCGGTGGATCGCAAAGCCGGTGGCGCGGTCGCTCGCGATCGTCATAAGCTCCGCCCATGTCCTCCGCCCCGTTGCCCGCCCTCGACGACCGTACAACGCGCGAATCGAGCCCCGACGTTCGCGTCGATGCCGTCCTGATCGACCCGTCGATCCGCGCCGCGCGCCGTCGACTCTGGGACGGGCTCACGATCGAGCGGGTGGGCTGGGTCACGGCGATCGCGCTCCTCGCCGCGAGTTCGATGGTCTGGTTCTTCGGCAACGAGTTCCTCGACCTGCTGGTCTCGACGCTTTGCGTCGCGTATACGACGATGCTGTTGTTCACGATGGCGGGCAACCTCGGCCTCGTGCAGCGCGGCCGCATCCCGCGCGAGGCCGCACAGATCGTCGCGGTGATCGCGGGGTCCGCGCTCGGCACGGTCGTCGCCCAGCTGGTCAAGGGCCGCAGCCTCGAAGGGATGCTGACCGAGCGGCTGTCGGGCTTCGTCGCGACGAGCGGGCTCGGCATCGGCTTCGGCTGCGTCGTCGTCGCGCTGTACTTCTATCGCGAACGCGACGCGCGCCTGCAGGCGGACATGAAGCGCATGGCCGCGGAGTTCGATGCGTCGCGCGCCCGCGAGGAACAGCAGATGCTCGACGCGCGGCTGCGCCTCCTGCAGGCGCAGGTCGAGCCGCACTTCCTGTTCAACACGCTCGCCAACGTGCAGCACCTGACCGCGACCGACCCGGCGCGTGCCGGCGAGATGCTCGGCAGCCTGATCCGCTATCTGCGCGCCGCGTTGCCGCAGATGCGCGAACGCTCGAGCACGCTCGCGCGCGAAGTCGCGATGGTACGTGCCTATCTCGAGATCCAGCAGGTCCGCATGGCTGACCGGTTGCGCTTCGCGATCGACATTCCCGACGACGTCGCGTCGCGCACGATGCCGCCGATGATGCTGATCTCGCTCGTCGAGAATGCGCTCGAGCACGGGATCGATCCGCAACCCGACGGCGGCCGCATCGACGTGCGCGCCGAACGGCGGGGCGATCGGATTCGGGTCGCGGTCGCCGACACCGGCGCGGGGCTCGCCGAACACATCGGCATCGGCATCGGCCTCGGCAACATCCGCGAGCGCCTCGCGACGCTCTACGGTCGCGACGCGCGGCTCGACCTGCACGAGAACGTGCCGCACGGCGTCGTCGCGACGCTCGAGTGGCCGGACGCCGGCGGAGCCTGAGGCCGCACCGGCATGGCGACCGCGCTGATCGCCGACGACGAGCCGCTGTTGCGCGCGCAGCTGCGGACGCAACTCGCCGCCCGCTGGCCCGCGCTCGTCGACATCGTCGAGGCCGGCAACGGGCTCGAGGCGCTCGCCGCCTGCGAGCGCGACGACGGCCGGCCACCGCCGACCGTGTGCTTCCTCGACATCCGCATGCCGGGCCTGTCCGGCCTCGACGTCGCGCGGCGCATCCGCGACAGCGCACGCCGCCGCGGCGCACGTCCGCCGCATCTGGTCTTCGTCACGGCGTTCGACGCGCACGCGATCGAGGCCTTCGAGCACGGCGCGGTCGACTACCTGCTGAAGCCGTTCGAGCCGGCGCGCCTCGAAGAAACGATCGAGCGCCTGAAGGAACGGCTCGCCCGCCCCGCCGACGACGGCGACGACGCGGACGTGCTCGCGAAGCTCGCCGATCGACTCGCCGGCCGGCTCGCCAGCATCGGCACGGCGCCCCGGCAGCCGCTGCAGTGGATCAAGGCGAGCATCGGCAGCACGGTGCGGCTGATCCCGGTCGACGACGTGCTCTACTTCCACGCCGACGACAAGTACACGCGCGTCGTCACCGGCGACGGCGAAGCATTGATCCGGAAGCCGATCAAGGAACTGGTCGCCGAGCTCGACGGCACGCGCTTCTGGCAGATCCATCGAGCGACCGTGGTCAACACGCGATCCATCGCCAGCGTGGTTCGCGGCCTGAAGGACAGCGCCGACCTGCGGCTGAAAGGCCGGCCCGAGACGTTGATCGTCAGCCGGGCCTATCTGCACCTCTTCAGGCAGATGTAGAGGCGCGCAGGGCCCGTCGAGGGGCCCCGCGCGGAGCGTGGGGATCGACGCTCCCGGAGCGCCTCTGATTCACGAGGGGCTCGATGCCCCTCGTGAATCACGCAGAGCAGCACGTTCCCGCGGCCCAGCCGTCGAGGGGCCCCGCGCGGAGCGTGGGGATCGACGCTCCCGGAGCGCCTCTGATTCACGAGGGGCTCGATGCCCCTCGTGAATCACGCAGAGCAGCACGTTCCCGCGGCCCAGCCATCGAGGGGCCCGTGCCCGACCTGCGCTACCATCGCGGCCCCCCTGTCACGACGGACGGCAGGTCGAAGGCGCCGTGCCCGATCGTTCGGGACGAGGAGACCTCGATGCATCCGACGAGACGCCGCACCCTGCTTCTCCGCGCGACCTGCGCGTCGATCGCCGCGGTCCTGTGCGCACTGGCCCAGGCCGCCGAACCCTCCGCCGGGTCCGGTGCGAAGCCCGGTGCCAAGCCGCCGACCCGGCATCGCCCGGCTACCCATCCGACGCCGGCAGCAGACGCGCGCCAACACGGCAGCGCGTCGTTCTACGCGAAGCACTTCGACGGCAAGAAAACCGCGAGCGGCGAGCGTTACGACCCGCAGGCCATGACCGCCGCGCACCGCACGTTGCCGCTCGGCACGCAGGTCAGGGTCGTCAATCCGAAGAACGACAAAAGCGTCGTCGTCACGGTCAACGACCGCGGGCCGGTCTCGAAACACCGGATGATCGACGTGTCGTCCGCGGCGGCCGACCAGCTCGGCATGCGAGGGGCCGGCGTGACGAAGGTCGAGACGCAGGTGGTCGGAAAGGACGCGCCCAACCGCTGAGCGGGCCCTCTTTCTTCCCGGGTCAGGCGGCGCCGACCGTCCGCAGCTCGCGCCGCAGGATCTTGCCGACGTTCGTCTTCGGCAGCTCGGTGCGGAACTCGACCGCCTTCGGCCGCTTGTAGCCGGCGAGCCGTTCCTTCGCGTAATCCATCAGCTGCCGTTCGGTCAGCGACGCATCCTCCCGGACGACGAAGATCTTCACGACCTCGCCCGAGTGCGCGTCGGGCACGCCGATCGCGGCGACCTCGACGACGCCGGGATGCGCGGCGATCACGTCCTCGACCTCGTTCGGGTACACGTTGAAACCGGACACGAGGATCATGTCCTTCTTCCGGTCCACGATCTTCGTCTGCCCGCGCTCGTCCATCACGCCGATGTCGCCGGACTTGAAGAAGCCGTCGGCGTACATCACCTTCGCCGTCTCGTCGGGCCGGTTCCAGTAGCCGGCCATGACCTGCGGCCCGCGGATGCAGATCTCGCCCGGCTCGCCCAGCAGGACGTCGTTGCCGTCGTCGTCGCGGATCACGATCTCGGTCGACGGCAGCGGATAACCGATCGTGCCGCTGTACGACGTCGCGTCGGTCGGGTTGCAGGTCGCCGACGGCGCCGTCTCGGACAGGCCGTAGCCTTCGACGATCGGGCAGCCGGTGACCGCGAACCACTTCTCGGCGACCGCCCGCTGCACTGCCATGCCGCCGCCGTTCGCGACGCGCAGGTGGCGCCAGTCGACGCTCGCGAAGTCGGGGTGATGCAGCAGCGCGTTGTAGAGCGTGTTGACCGCGGGCAGCATCGTCACCTTGTACTTCTTCAGCTCGGCGATGAAGCCCGGGATGTCGCGCGGGTTCGTGATCAGCACGACCAGCGCGCCGGTCTTGACGCCGAGCATGCAGCAGACCGTCAGCGCGAAGATGTGATAGAGCGGCAGCGCGCAGACCACGACGATCTGCTCGTTCGCATCGCGGCCGTGAAGGCCCGGCTGCATCCACGCCTCGGACTGCAGCACGTTCGCGATGACGTTCCGGTGCAGCAGCGTCGCGCCCTTCGAGACGCCCGTCGTGCCGCCGGTGTACTGCAAGAAAGCGATGTCGTCCGGCGCGATGTCGACCGGCCGGAACGCGCGCTTCGCGCCCTCGGACAGCACGTCGTTGAAGCGCGTCGCGTGCGGGACCTCGTAGGCAGGCACCATCTTCTTGACGTTGCGGAGCACGAAGTTGACGAGCGGCCCCTTCGGGAAGCCGAACAGGTCGCCGACCGCGGTGACGACGATGTGCCGCAGCTTCGTCTTGTCGACCACCTGCTCGAGCGTCGCCGCGAAGTTCTCGAGCACGACGATCACCTCGGCGCCGGAGTCCTTCAGCTGATGCTCGAGCTCGCGCGGCGTGTACATCGGGTTCACGTTCACGACGACGCAACCGGCGCGCAGGATGCCGAGGATCGCGACCGGGTACTGCAGCACGTTCGGCATCATGATCGCGACCCGGCCGCCGTGCGCGATGCCGGTCGACTGCAGCCACGCGGCGAACTGCGTCGCCATGCGGTCGAGCTGGTCGTACGTGATGCGCTTGTCCATGCAGACGAACGCGTCGCGCCCGCGATGTTCGGCGATCGCCTCGTCGAACAGCGCGACGCACGAGCGATAGCGGGTCCATTCGACGTCGGCCGGCACGCCGCTCGGGTAGTGCGGCAGCCAGGGCCGCGTGGACAACAGCGGCGCGGGCCGCGCGCCCGGCTCGACGACTGAATTCATGGGTCTCCTCCTCGTGATCTTGCGACGGCCGCTCGGTGCGGCCCGTTCAGTGCGGGCCTTCGCCGGACGTCGCCGGCATGCCGGCCTGCAGCGCGTCGCCGGCCAGTCCGTCGAGGCGCGCGTTGCGTTCGGCGACCGGCAGCTTCGCGAGGACGGCGACCGCGCGATAGAAGCTCGGCAAGTCGCCCCGCTCGTCGGCGAGGAGCTTAGCAAACGCCGGTACGCGCTGGTTGTAGGTCGCCACCGCGGCGAGATTCGCGTTGTTGAGGGCCTGCGCGAAGTAGCGGTCGTAGCCGTTGAACCCCATCAGCGGGCTCGCCGGATCGCGCTTCATCGCTTCGTAGTCGGCATGGAGCGCCGCGAATCCTTCGCGCTTCGCGACCCGCCGGGCCTCGACCGATCCGCTCCGTTCGTAGGCCGCCTGCAGCGCGAGCCGCTGGCGCGTCAGCAAGGCGACGAACGCGCGCTTGCGTTCCATCGACTGCCGGTAGGCGAGCGCCGCCGCGCCGTCGCTGCCGCCCTGCGACGCGAACCAGCGGCGGACGCCTTCTTCCTCCACCGACACCGCGAACGACTCGTTGAACGTCGTGTCGCCGGCGACGTACAC
>CAXTDA010000274.1:0-5810 GCA_964242935.1 uncultured Burkholderiaceae bacterium
CGGCGCCGTTGCCCGGCCGTATGCGGGCGGCGACGGCGGGCGCGCCCCGCCGGCCGCGCCCGGCGGCGCGCTCGGCGGTGGCACCGGCCGGCCAGTTCGCGACGATGCCGGCGATGCGGGGATCGGACACGAACCGCACGCGGTCGCGCACCGCCTTGCCCGCCACCCGCTCGAGCGCATCGAGCATGTCCACGACGCGTGCGTTGACCGCGGGCAGGTTCATTGCGAGCCGGCCGACGAAGCGCTCGCGGCTCGCCTCGTAGACCGCGATCAGTCCTTCGACGGTCCGCGCCGGCGACGTCAGCGGATGCGATGTCGACGGGTCCACCGGGCAGACCGCATCGACGCCCGCGAGCGGCTCGCGGATGATCCCCGAGAAGAACGACGACGCGGCGCCGTTCGGTCGCCCGGGTCGAACCGTCACCGTCATCAGCCGCGCGGCCCGGCCGTCGATGTAGCGCTTTCGCGTGTAGTCGCCGATCAACGACTCGCAGATCAGCTTGTGCGTGCCGTACGACGTCTGCGGCGCCGGCAGCGTCGTGTCGCCGACCACCGCCGGCAGCGGCGCCGACGCGTCGGGGCCGAACACCGCGACCGAACTCGCGAACACAAAGCGCGCGGGCGGTGCGCCGGCCGCGGTCGCCGCACGCAGCGCATCGAGGAGCGCGCGGGTCGTGTCGAGATTCGAGCGGAGCCCGAGCTCGAAGTCGTCTTCGCACTCGCCGGACACGGCCGACGCGAGATGGAAGACGCCGTCGAAGCGTTCCGCGGCGAACGCGGCGCATTGTTCGAGCAATGGTCCGATGCGGGTCTCGACGCGGTCGTCGCCGGCGAGATCGGCTGGCGGCGGGACCTGATCGGCCAGGACGACGCGCTGGAGTCGCCGACCGTCGAGAACATCGCGATCGAGGAGCGTACGGGCAAGGCGGCTGCCGATGAATCCGCCTGCACCGGTGTTCAAGAGCTTCATCGCGACCTTTCGTCTCACGCACGGCGGCTTCCGGTCGGGCCCGAAAGCAAGCCGAAGTGTAGACAAGCGCCGACCCCTTGACGCCCCCCGAAGCGCATGTCAGCTTCGCGTCCAAAGCAGCACCGGACCCGTGCGTCCCGATGCTGCACCCGTGCCGCTTCGCGCGGCCGTCAGGAGACTTCGTGAAGATCACTCGTCCGTCGCTGCGTCGTTGCGGCCGGATCGTCGGCATCGCCGCTGCCGTCGGTTGCTCGTCGCCCCAGGGCCAGGTCGCGCCCAAAGGCGCCGAGCCGGCGACGTTGAGTGCGAATGCCGCGCTGACGAAGGAATTGCCGTTCGCGAACCGCCAGGACTTCGACGACGCGATGCGCGGCTTCGTCGGCACCACGCCCGATGCGCTCGTTCCGGGGGCCGGTCCGCGCCCGGTGTGGAGCATGAAGCCGTACGAGTTCCTGAAGTCGAACGACCCGGCCGACACCGTCAATCCCAGCCTGTGGCGGCAGGCGCAGTTGAACGCGATCCACGGTCTGTTCAAGGTGACCGAGCGCGTCTATCAGGTGCGCGGCTTCGATCTCGCCAACATGACGATCGTCGAAGGCGATACGTCGCTGATCGTCATCGACCCGCTGCTGGCCGCCGAGACCGCGCACGCCGCGCTCGATCTGTATTACCGGCATCGGCCGAAGAAGCCGGTCGGCACCGTGATCTATTCGCACGGCCATGCCGACCACTACGGCGGCGTCAAGGGGGTGATCGGAGAGGCCGACGTCGCGGCGGGCAGGGTGCAGGTCCTGGCGCCGTCGGGCTTCATGGAAACCGCGGTCGCGGAGAACATCGTCGCCGGCAATGCGATGAACCGGCGCGCGCAGTATCAGTTCGGCGCGCTGCTGCCTCCCGGCCCCCGGGGCCAGGTCGATACGGGGCTCGGCAAGGCGCTCGCGCGCGGCGCCATCACGCTGATCGCGCCCACCGGCACGATCGATCGAACCATGGACAGGCGCGTGATCGACGGGGTCGAGATCGTGTTCCAGCTCGTCCCCGGGTCCGAAGCACCGGCGGAGATGCTGATGTACTTCCCGCAGTTCCGCGTGCTCGACATGGCCGAGGACATGACGCACACCATGCACAACCTCTACACGATCCGCGGTGCCGAGGTGCGCGACGGCAACCTCTGGTCGCGCTACCTCAGCGAGGCGCTCGAAGCGTTCGGCGACCGGAGCGACGTCGTGATCGCACAACACCACTGGCCGGTCGTCGGCCGCGACCGCGTGGTCGACCTGCTGAAGAAACAGCGCGACCTGTACAAGTACATCAACGACCAGTCGCTCCGCCTCATGAACCGCGGCTACACGCCGGCCGAGATCGCCGAAACGCTGCGGATGCCGGCCAGCCTCGAACGAGAGTGGTCGACGCGCGGCTATTACGGCACCTTGCGTCACAACGCGCGGGCCGTTTACCAGAAGTATCTCGGCTGGTACGACGCGAACCCCGCGAACCTGAATCCGTTGCCGCCAGTGGAGTACGCGAGGAAGACGGTCGAGTACATGGGCGGCGCCGAGGCCGTCATCGCACGCGCTCGCGACGACTTCGCGAAGGGCGAGTATCGCTGGGTCGCGACCGCGATGAACCAGGTGGTGTTCGCCGACCCCGCGAATCGCGCCGCGCGCGAGCTCGGCGCCGATGCGCTCGAGCAGCTCGGCTTCCAGGCGGAAGCCGGTACGTGGCGCAACGCGTATCTCGTCGGCGCGATGGAGTTGCGGGACGGGGTGCCGAAGATTCCCGCTTCCAGCAGCGCGAACGCCGATACGCTGAAGGCGGTCAGCAACCCACTGTTCTTCGACTATCTCGGCGTTCGGCTCGACGCGTCGAAGGCCGAAGGCAAGGTCACCGTGATCAACTGGCGCTTCACCGATTCGAATCAGCAGTTCGTGATGACGCTGGAGAACTCGGCGCTGACCTATGTGCAGGGGCGCCAATCGGCCAACGCGGACGCGACGCTGACCCTCGCGCGCTCGGCGCTCGACGCGGTGACGTTGCAGCAGACCACCTTCCCGGAAGCGGTCCGGACCGGCCTGATCAAGGTCGAAGGCGACTCGCGCAAGCTGACCGAGCTGCTGTCGATGCTCGACAAGTTCGAGCTGATGTTCGAGGTGGTCGAACCCAGGCCGGCGGGGCGTTGAAGGACGCGCTGAAACCGATGCTCATGGTTTGCCCGGTGGCGCGGGCGGCCAGGGATGTCGATACTTCCCCGACGCCGCTTCGCGGCAGGCGTCGTTGCTGACGGCATCGGCGCACAAGCACAACCCATGGCCAGCGTCACGATCCAGTCGGTCAGGAAAGACTTCGGCGAGACCGCCATCCTGCACGGGATCGACATCGACATCGCCGACGGTTCGTTCACGGTGCTCGTCGGCCCGTCGGGATGCGGCAAGTCGACGCTGCTCCGGATGATCGCGGGCCTCGAAGAGATCACCGCCGGGGAGATCCGCATCGGCACGAAGCGCGTCAACGACCTGCCGCCGAAGCAGCGCGACATCGCGATGGTGTTCCAGAACTACGCGTTGTATCCGCACATGACGGTCGGCAGGAACATGGCGTTCTCGCTGATGCTCGCGAAGGAGGACAAGGCGACCATCGCGGCCAAGGTCGGCCGCGCCGCCGAAATCCTCGCACTGACGCCGCTGCTCGACCGCTATCCGCGCCAGCTGTCGGGCGGCCAGCGCCAGCGCGTCGCGATGGGCCGCGCGATCGTGCGCGATCCGCAGGTGTTCCTCTTCGACGAGCCGCTGTCGAACCTCGACGCGAAGCTGCGCGTCGCGATGCGAAGCGAGATCAAGGAGCTGCATCAGCGGCTGAAGACGACGTCAGTCTACGTCACGCACGACCAGATCGAGGCGATGACGATGGGCGACCAGATCGTCGTGATGCGCGACGGCCGGATCGAGCAGACCGGCAGCCCGCTCGAGCTCTACGACACGCCGGCCAACCAGTTCGTCGGCGGCTTCATCGGGTCGCCGGCGATGAATTTCCTCCCCGGCACGCTGCGCCGCGCGGGCGCCGTCGCCGAGGTCGAACTCGCCGACGGCATCCGCATCGGCGCCCCGGTCCGCGCCGGCGGCCGCGACGGCCAGCCGGTGGTCCTCGGCACGCGCCCCGAACACCTGACGCTCGCCGCGAGCGGCATCCCGTCGACCGTGGTCGTCGTCGAGCCGACCGGGGCCGATACCTTCGTCGCATGCCGCCACGGCGTCACGTCGCTGTCGGCCGTGTTCCGCGAGCGCCACGACTTCGCGCCCGACACCACGATCCACCTGCAGCCCGACGTCGAGCGGGCACATCTGTTCGATGCCGCATCCGGCGAGCGACTCGCCGCCTGAAGCGCCTCGATCCCTTTCGTTCAAAACCCGAGGAGACCCCGATGAGCTCGTTCGATCGCCGCAAGTTCCTGGAAGGTTCGGCCGGCGTCGCCGTCGCGGCCACGCTTGGCAGCGGCGGTGCGCTGTGGTCGCGCGTCGCGCGCGCGCAGACGCCGACATTGAAGCTCGTGCCCGAGAAGGGCGCGAAGCTGCGCGTGCTGCGCTGGAGCCGCTTCGTCCAGGGCGACATCGACGCGTACATGGTCAACGTCAAGAAGTTCACCGACGCGACCGGCGTCGAGGTGCGGGTCGACAACGAAGGCTGGGAGGACGTGCGGCCGAAGGCGGCGGTGGCCGCGAACACCGGCGCCGGTCCGGACATCATCCTGTCGACCAACGACGACGCGAACCTCTATCCCGACAAGCTGCTCGACGTGACCGACCTCGCCGAGTATCTCGGCCGAAAGTACGGCGGCTGGTTCCCGGCGTGCGAACAGTTCAACCGGCCCGACGGCAAGCGCTGGATCGCGATCCCGCTCGGCGCGGCCGGCTCGTTGATGGTCTATCGCGAGAGCCTGGTCAAGGCCGCCGGCTTCGACGTCTATCCGAAGACCACCGACGACTTCCTGAAGATGATGAAGGCGCTCAAGGACAAGGGGACGCCGGGCGGCATGGCGCTCGGCAACGCGACCGGCGACGGTCTCTGGTGCAACTGGCTGGTGTGGGCCTTCGGCGGCAAGCTCGTCGACTCGAACAACAGGGTCGTGATCGACAGCCCCGAGACGGCGAAGGCGCTCGAATACGGGAAGGAGCTGTACGCGACCTTCATCCCCGGCACGTTGTCGTGGCTCGACCCGAACAACAACAAGGCGTTCCTCGACGGCCAGATCTCGGTGACGAACAACGGCATCTCGATCTACTACGCGGCGAAGAACGCGACCGACCCGAAGGTCAAGGAGCTCGCGGCCGACATCAATCACGCCGTCTTCCCGATCGGCCCGGTCGGCGTGCCCACCGAGTCGCACCTGTATTTCAACCAGATGATCATGAAGTACACGAAGTATCCGCAGGCCGCGAAGGACTTCCTGCGCTTCATGATGGAACAGGAACAGTTCGACGCGTGGCAGACCGGCGCCGGCGGCTACGTCGCGCCGCCGCTCGCGGCCTACACGAAGGGCAGCATCTGGAGCGTCGACCCGAAGAACACGCCGTATCGCGACTCGGTCAAGAACCTGCGGCCCGCGGGCTACGCGGGCCGGCTCGGCTACGCATCGGCGGGCGCGGCGGCCGCCTTCATCATGGTGAACATGGTGGCCGAGCGCGTCAGCGGTTCGAAGACGCCGAAGGAAGCGATGGAGCGGGCGCAGAAGCGCGCGGAGCGGTACTACAAGGTGTGACATGAAGTCGCGATCGCGCCTCGGTGTCACTCCCTCCCCGTCTGAAGGAGGGCTGGGGAGGGGGCGCGCGCAGCGAGCGACGGTCGC
>CAXTDA010000275.1:0-5789 GCA_964242935.1 uncultured Burkholderiaceae bacterium
CGAAGACCAGCCAGACGAAGATGTCGGTCCAGAGGAAGACGAGCTTGGGCATCAGATCATCCTTCGATCGTCCACGGGCACGAGGTCGGAACGCTGCGCGATCAGGAAAAGGAAATACGCGACCAGGACCAGCATCACCGTCGAGAGGACGGGCCATGGCACGAGGTGGGTGTCGAACAGGAACGAGGAGTACGAGAAGAACGCGACGAACTGCGAGACGAAGACGAGCCACGCCTTCCGGTAGTCCAGCGCCGCGAGGACCAGGCACAGGATCTCGAAGCCGTAGAAGTACCGATCGTGCATCTGCGGCAGCAGGAACGGCGCGATCAGCAGGAACGTGGCGGACACGACGATCAGGTTGGTCGCGGTCAGCGTCACGCGCAGCGTGCAGAACAGGAGCAGGAGCGCCACCGTCGCCACCGCGAGGACGATGCCGGGTCCGTCGAGCAGCCGGAAGAGATCGGCCGGCACCCAGTAGTAGGGATTGGGGGCCGCCATCGTCAGTTGCGGGAACGTCCCGTAGGCGCGGACGTGCACGCTCAGCGTGTCCTTCAAGCCACGGCCGAACAGCACCGGCGGCAGCGACAGGACGAGGAACGCGAGGGCGGCGCACGACGGGGCGTACCACGCACCCCGCTTCTTCAGCCACACGTAGACCAGGGCCGGCAGGAAGAACACCGCTTGCAGCTTGAAGGCCAGCGCGACGCCGAACAACGCCCAGGCGCTCCTGATCCGGTCGTTCAGCACGGCGTCGAGCGAGAAGAGGATGAACGAGACGTAGATGACGTCGCTCTGCCCCCACAGGCTCGAATTGAGGAACACGGTCGGGAGGAACAGGAAGACGAGCGCGACCAGCGCCGCCCGCACGCGGTCGCGCGTGATCGTCGCGACGATCCGGAAGAGGGCGAACGCCGCGACGAAGTCGAACGCCATCGGGGCGAGCTTGATGGCGACGACCTTCGTCACCGGCACGAAGGTGCTCAGGTACAGGAGGAAGAGGTAGGGAAAGTTGTTCTCGGAGAAATTGACGCCGAAACCAGCGAGCCCGTGCGTCTTCAGGTGGTCGTACCAGAGGGCGAAGTAGCCGGTCACGTCGCCGCTGACGAAACCCCTGAGCTTGAGGCGCAGCACGATCGCGAGGAGGACGATCGTCCCGGCTCCCACGGCGAAGACGAGCGACGCGTCGTCCCGCGGATCGGTCGTGAGCAGCGCACGCATCCGCCCGGTCGGCCGCCGACGGTCGGTCAAGGCCGTCTCACGCGAGGCGCACTCGCGGGTCGGCGATCGTGTACGCCACGTCCGCCATCACGAATCCCACGACATACAGGATCGCGCCGAGGAACACCATCGACCGCACGACCGCGAAGTCCTGCTGGCCAATCGCCTCGATCGTATAGCTGCCGAGACCCGGGATGCCGAAGAACGACTCGAAGACGACGCTGCCGAGGAACAGCACCGGGAAGATCGTGAACACGTTGGTGATCACCGGGATCATCGCGTTCCGGAGTACGTGCTTGAACAGCACGACCTGTTCGGTCAGCCCTTTCGCCCGCGCCGTGCGGACGTAGTCGCGCGACAGCTCCTCGAGGAACATCGCCCGGTAGAGCCGCGCGTCGTAGCCGAGCCGCGACACCAGCGTGATGATCACCGGCAGCGCGAGGAACTTGACGAGCCCGAGGCCGTCCGCGAAGCCCGAGATCGGCACGACCCGCATCAGCTTCGAGAACACGTACTGGCCGGCGATGATGTAGAACAGGCTCGAGATCGACAACAGGACCACGGTCAGCACGACGCCCCAGAAGTCGAGCGCGCTGCCGCGAAAGAACACCATCGCGAGCGAGAACACGACCGACACGAAGATCGTCAGCGCGAACACCGGGAGCTGCAGCGCGATCGACGGCCCGATGCGCGTCGAGATCTCGTGGCCGATGTCGCGACCGGTGTCGGACGCGCCGAAGTCGAGCGCGAACAGCCGCACCGAGCGCTCCCAGAACACGGTGTTCGTCAGCTTCCGGGCGCCGTCGGCCCGGTCGTTCCACAAGAGCGGCTTGTCGTAGCCCTTCTGCACCTTCCAGTCGTCGATCTGCTGCTGCGTGATGTACTTGCCGCCGATGTTGAGGCGCGCCATGTCGTCCGGCGTGCTGACGGTGAAGAAGAGGACGAAGGTCAGGAGGTTGACGCCGACGAGGACCAGGAAGCCGTAGAGCAACCGGCGCAGGATGAACGCCGCCATCAGCCGGCGGACGCGAGCTTCGGCAGAATCGGCACCTGGGCGCCGAGCGCGTTGGTCCGCTCACGTGCCTTGAACGCGCGCCAGGCCGGCCAGAGGCCGAGCAGGAACAGCGCCACGATCGCCCAGAGCGGCCAGAAGTGCGGCGGGTTCCATTGGCCGACGAGCCGCGCGCGCATCGCCGGGTCGATGCGCCGGTACTCGAGCACCTCACGGATCATCTGCGTCGGCTTGCCGTTCGAGGTCCACGGCTGGTACGAGCCGACGGCGTACGGGTTGTAACCCCAGAGCCAGGGCGAGTCGCGACGCACGATCTCGACCATCTGGTCGATCGTCGCCTGCTTCGCGGGGCCGTCGTCCATGTAGCGCAGCTTCTCGTAGAGCGCGTCGTACTCGTCGTTCTGGTAGTTGCTGGCGTTCTCGCCCTGCCCCTTCGTCAAGGCCTTCGAGTTCGGCCCGTACAGCAGGAACAGGAAGTTCTCGGCGTCCGGGTAGTCGCCGTTCCAGCCCCACCAGAAGATCTGTGCCGAGCCCGCGTTCATCTTGTCCTGGAAGCGGTTGTAGTCGGTGGCGCGCAATTCGAGTTGCACGCCGAGCTTGCCGAACTGCTTGATCACCCAGTCGATCTCGGCGCGCAGCTCCGGCGTCGGCACGCGCTGGTAGTCGTAGTTCATGACGAGCGGCTGACCGGTCTTGACGTCGCGACCGCCGGGGTAGCCGGCCTCCTCCATCAGCTTCTGCGCGACCGCCAGCGACTTCCGGACCGGCTGCGCCTTGCCGTTCTCTACCTTCCAGTCGTAGGCATAACGGTTCATCCCTTCCTCGCCGGTCCGGAAACCGAACACCGGCGGCGGCAAGGGCCCGGTCGCCGACGGGCCGGCCTTCCCTTGCGACTCGAACAGGTCGGAGTACTCCTCCCAGTCGACCGCGATCTGCAGTGCCTGCCGGAGCTTCCGGTTGCGCTCCTGGTCGGCGGCCGTCTTGCCCTTGCCGACGGTCGGGTCCCACCAGTTGAAGCCGATGTACCAGTTGGTCGCCTCGACGCCTCGCGGGAAGCGGAATCCCTTCTCCTTGAACTCCGCGGCCGTCTTGTCCGAGTCGCGCGCCTCGTTGGCGAACTCGAGACCCCAGGTCAGGTGCTCGATGTCCGGCTCGTCGAGGTAGCCCGCCCGCCACTTCGTCTTCATCGGCAGGCGTTCCTTCTCGATGTTGAAGACGATCCTGTCGAGGAACGGCATCTTCTTCCCGCAGTCGGCAAGCAGCCCGGCCTCGCGGTCGCCAGGTTCACCTTCGCACGGGTAGGGGTCTCCGCGGAAATTCGGATTGCGGACCAGCGTGTGCCGGCGGTTCTCGACGTACTCGGTCGGCATGAACGGCCCGGTCCCGGCCGGCCAGTAGTTGAGCGTCAGGTTGTGCTCGTTCATGCCCGGTTGCGCGTAGAACGCTTCCGCCTCCCACGGAATCGGCGCGAAGAACGTCATCGCGAGCCAGTACTTGAACTGCGGGTACTTGCCGACGACGCGGATGCGCAGCGTGTACGGGTCGAGCGCGGTCGCGCCCTCGAACGGGATCTGGCGGAAGTCGAGGTACGGCAGGTCGCGGCGCGTCGGCGCGATGCCCTTCCGAAGACCGGCGTCGACGACGCGGACGCGCTTCGCGTACTCCTTCATGCCGACGATGTACTCGTTCATCACCGAGAACGCCGCCGACTTCACGCGTGGGGTCGCCATCCGCTTGATGCTGTAGACGAAGTCGTCGGCGACGAGCTCGCGCGTGCCGGTCTTCGGGAAGTCGGACAACGCGAACTTGCCGGCCAGGTCGGACGCCTTCAGATCGCGATAGACGAACGAGCCGTCGGCGTTCTTCGCGAACGCGGGATGCGGTGCGAACAGCACGCCCTTCTTGATGCGCACGTCGTAGACGCTCTCGGCGACCTGCTCGCCCGGCGCGTCGGCGGCCATCTCGTGGCCGTCCTTGTCGTAGTAGCGCGGCACCGGCAGTTCCTCGGCCAGGCGCGGCTCGAGCTCGTAGGGCCGCTTCAGGTAGTGGTAGCGAAGCAGCGGCTCGTAGACCGCGAAGACGATGGGCGTCTCGTTCGTGCTGTAGGAACTGGTCGGGTCGAGATACTTCGGCGACGACTCCTGGGTCGCGGTGAAGTAGGTGTTGGTGCCTTCGGAACCCGGCGGGTTCGGGTTGTTCGGCACGCCGCAGGCGGCGAGGAAGACGGCGACGGCGGCGATCGACCCAACGCCGCACGCCGCGCGCAGGCGGCGCCCGAACCCGGCGCCGGCCATCGTGTGTCCGTCGTTGATCATCGTTGCTCCCGTCGCGACGGCAGGCGACTGTCTCGAAGGACGCATTCTGCATCGAAAGCCGGGATGCCACGAAACAACCCGCCGCGTTGCATATACTTGGCGCCCCTCGAAGCGTCCGCCCTCGAAGCGTCCGATCGCTCGCGAACGACAAGCGACGGCCTGTCGCGGCGCCCCAACCACTCGGAGACCGCATGGGCTTCCTCGCCGGCAAACGCATCCTCGTCACGGGCGTCCTCTCGAACCGTTCGATCGCCTACGGGATCGCGCGCGCCTGTCATCGCGAGGGTGCCGAGCTCGCGTTCACCTACGTCGGCGAGCGCTTCAAGGAACGCACGGTCGGCTTCGCGGCGGAGTTCGGCTCGACGCTGATCTACTCGTGCGACGTCGGCAGCGACGAACAGATCGACGCGCTGTTCGCCGACCTCGCGAAGGACTGGCCGCAGTTCGACGGCCTCGTCCACGCGATCGGCTTCGCGCCGCGCGAGGCGATCTCGGGCGACTTCCTCGACGGCCTGTCCCGCGAAGGCTTCCGCATCGCGCACGACATCTCGGCCTACAGCTTCGCCGCGCTCGCGAAGGGCGCGGCGCCGACGTTGCGGGACCGCTCGTCGCTGCTGACGCTGACCTACCTCGGCAGCGACCGCGTGGTCCCGAACTACAACACGATGGGTCTCGCGAAGGCATCGCTCGAAGCCAGCGTCCGGTATCTCGCCGACTCGCTCGGCCCGAAGGGCGTGCGCGTCAACGGCATCTCGGCGGGACCGATCAAGACGCTCGCGGCTTCCGGCATCAAGGGCTTCGGCAAGATCCTCGAAGTGGTCGCCGCCGCATCGCCGCTCCGCCGCAACGTCACGATCGACGACGTCGGCAACGTCGCGGCCTTCCTGCTGTCGGACCTCGCGGCCGGCGTCACGGCCGAGATCACCTACGTCGACGGCGGCTTCAACGCGGTGGTTGGGGGGATCGCCGAGGCATGACGAGCGACGCGGCCCGCGGCGCATTCGCAGCCGACCGCCTGCTCGGCAGCACGAAGCCGGCCGCACCGACCTCGTTGTCGGCGGGCGACCTGCTGCGCGCGGTCGTCGCGTCGCGCGGGCTGCCGCTGCCGAAGGATCTCGCCTCCGTGATCGGCTCGGGTGCGAGCACGCTGTGGATGGTCAACGCGGCGCAGACGCTGGTCGTGTCGAACACGAGCCGCGAGGCGACGATCGACGACGCGTTCGAATGCGGCCGCATCGCCGCGA
>CAXTDA010000276.1:0-5749 GCA_964242935.1 uncultured Burkholderiaceae bacterium
TGACCAGGGTCAGCGCCCCTAATAACACCAGGGCCCGATGGCGCCGCCCGAGACTCGTCATCCCCGCGAAGGCGGGGATCCAGTGGCGTTGATTTGAACCAACGACGCTGGGTTCCCGCTTTCGCGGGAACGACGGATCACACCGTCATAACAAGTGTCGTCAGGTCTCAAGTGCCACGTGCCGTGGCCACCTTCCGACATCCAACAGTGGAGCAAGTCATGCCGAAGATGAAGACCAAGAAGAGCGCTGCGAAGCGCTTCGTGGTGCGGGCAGGCGGGACCGTGAAACGCGGCCAGGCCTTCAAGCGCCACATCCTCACCAAGAAGACCACCAAGACGAAGCGCCAGCTCCGTGGCTCGACCGCCGTTCATGATTCCAACATGAACAGTGTGCGCGCCATGATGCCGTACGCCTGACCCACCACCGACCCCAGGAGAAAACACATGCCTCGCGTCAAACGTGGAGTCACGGCGCACGCGCGCCACAAGAAGGTCATCGACGCCGCCAAGGGATTCCGCGGCCGTCGCAGTACCGTCTTTCGCATCGCCAAGGAAGCGGTCATGCGCGCCGGGCAGTACGCCTATCGCGACCGTCGCAACAAGAAGCGCGTGTTCCGCGCGTTGTGGATCACCCGCATCAACGCGGCCTGCCGCGAGCACGACATGACGTACAGCGTGTTCATCGCCGGCCTCAAGAAGGCGTCCATCGAGCTCGACCGGAAGGTGCTCGCCGACATGGCCGTGATGGACAAGCCGGCGTTCGCGGCGATCGTCGGTCAGGTCAGGTCGGTGGTCGGCGAGCCGGCTGCGGCGGCCGCCTAGGCGCCTCGCGGCCGCGACCGCGGCATGAAGTGCAACGGGGCCGGGTGCAGGGCCTCGTTTCCCATGCGGCCGGCCGCGCAATCGATGCAATCCAACCGATGACCGATCTGATCGAGCCGCTGCCGGCGGCCACCGCCTCCGCGCTCGACGGCGTGGTGGACGACGCGCGCGCGCGTTTCGATGCCGCCGTCGACGGCACGGCACTCGAGAACGAGAAGGCGCGCTTTCTCGGCCGCACCGGCGCGATCACGGAACGGCTGAAGGGTCTCGGTAAGCTCGACCCCGCGCTGAAGAAGGCCGAGGGTGCGCGCATCAACGCGGCCAAGGAAGCGATCGAGGGCCTGCTCGCGGCGCGCCGCCAGGCGCTCGCCGCCGCGCAGCTCGAAGCCCGGCTGTCGGCCGAAGCGATCGACGTGACGCTGCCGGGCCGCGGCCTGGTCGGCGGCGGCATCCATCCCGTGACGCGGACGTGGCGACGCATTGAGGAGATCTTCCGCTCGATCGGTTTCGACGTCGCCGATGGTCCGGAGATCGAGACCGACTGGATGAGCTTCACCGCATTGAACAACCCGGAGAACCACCCGGCGCGTTCGATGCAGGACACGTTCTACGTCGACGTCGACGATGCCGAGGGACGCCCGCTGAACCTGCGTCCGCACACGAGCCCGATGCAGGTGCGCTACGCGCGCCAGCACGCGGCGCGGATGCGCGCCGAGACGGCCGGATCGCAAGACCTGACCGACATCAAGGTGATCGCGCCGGGTCGCACCTATCGCATCGACAGCGACGCGACCCATTCGCCGATGTTCCACCAGGTCGAAGGTCTCTGGCTCGGCGAGCACATCTCGTTCGCCGACCTGAAGGGCGTCTACACGGCGTTCCTCGATGCGTTCTTCGAGACCGACGCGCTGTCGGTCCGCTTCCGGCCATCGTACTTCCCGTTCACGGAGCCGTCGGCCGAGATCGACATGCGCTTCGAGACCGGGCCGCTGGCCGGCCGCTGGCTCGAGATCTCCGGATCCGGCCAGGTTCATCCGAACGTCGTCGCGAACTTCGGGCTCGACCCCGAGCGCCACATCGGCTTCGCGTTCGGCAGCGGCATCGAACGCCTCGCGATGCTCCGCTACGGCATCGACGACCTGCGCCTGTTCTACGAAGGCGACCTGCGCTTCCTCGAACAATTCAACTGACGGTCGGGCCGGCAGCACGTCGCTGGCCGGCCGCACGGAAGCGTCCATGCAACTCTCCGAATCCTGGTTGCGGCGCTTCGTCGATCCGGGCCTCTCGACCGACGAACTCGCCCATGCGCTGACGATGCGCGGCCTCGAGGTCGAGGACGTGCGGCCGGTCGCGCCGCCGTTCGCCGGCGTCGTGGTCGGCGAGGTGCTCGACGTCGAGCGCCATCCGAACGCGGATCGCCTCTCGGTGTGCCGGGTGCGGGTCGCCGCCGACGGGACGCCGCTGACGATCGTCTGCGGCGCGCCGAACGTCGCGGCCGGCATCAAGGTGCCGTGCGCGGTGGTCGGCGGGGTGCTGCCGCCGCCGATGGCCGGCGGCGCCCCGTTCGCGATCGGCCGCGCGACGATGCGCGGCGTCGCGAGCGAAGGGATGCTGTGCTCGGCGCGCGAGCTGAAGCTGTCGGACGATCACGCCGGCCTGCTGATCCTCGCGGCCGATGCACCGGTCGGTGCGCCGATCCGCGATGTGCTCGACCTCGACGATCACGTCCTCACGCTGAAGCTGACGCCGAACAAGGGCGACTGCCTGTCGACCCTCGGCGTCGCGCGCGAGGTCGCGGCGTTGTCGGGAAAGCCGCTCGCCGAGCCGGTCTACGAACCGGTGCCGCCGACGATCGACGACGTGCTGCCGGTCGTCGTCGAGGCGCCGACGCTCTGCGGCCGCTTCTCGGGCCGCATCGTGCGCGGCCTCGACGCCCGCGCCGCGACGCCGGGCTGGATGGTCGACCGCCTTGCCCGTAGCGGCCAGCGCAGCGTGTCGGCGCTGGTCGACATCTCGAACTACGTGATGCTCGAAGTGGGCCGGCCGACGCACGTGTTCGACCTGCACAAGATCCACGGCGGGCTCTCGGTGCGCTGGGCGCGGGACGGCGAATCGTTGAAGATGCTGAACGGGGTCACCGTGACGCTCGCCGCCGACGTCGGCGTGATCGCGGATGCGGTGGCGATCGAGAGCCTCGCCGGCATCATGGGCGGCGACGCGACCGCAGTGTCGCTCGCGACGACCGACATCTATCTCGAGGCCGCGTTCTGGTGGCCCGACGCGATCCGCGGGCGTGCACGCCGCTACGGGTTCTCGACCGATGCCGGACAGCGCTTCGAGCGCGGCGTCGATCCGGCGACCACCGTCGAGCACATCGAGCACATCACGCGGCTCGTGCTCGACATCTGCGGCACCGACGCGACGCGGGTCGGACCGGTCGACGACCAGGTCGTCGGCCTGCCGGAGCGCCGTCCGGTCCGCCTGCGCGTCGCCCGCGCGGCGAAGGTCATCGGCATCGACGTCTCGGGCGACGAGATCGCCGCGGTCTTCGACAGCTTCGCGTTCACGTACGACCGCGAAGGCGATGGGCCGGACGAGGTCTTCGTCGTCACGGCGCCGACGTGGCGCTTCGACATCGAGATCGAGGAGGATCTGATCGAGGAGGTCGCCCGCGGCTACGGTTTCGAGCGGATTCCCGCGCATCTGCCGGTGGCGCGTCATCGGATGCGCGCGCAGCCCGAGGAACGGCGCGGCGTCCACGCGCTCGCCGACGCGCTCGCGGCCCGCGACTATCGCGAAGCGATCAACTACAGCTTCGTCGAGGCGGCCTGGGAGCGCGACTTCGCAGGCAACGAGCAGCCGATCCGCCTGTTGAACCCGATCGCCGCACCGCTCGCCGTGATGCGTTCGTCGCTGATCGGCAGCCTGGTCGCGAACGTCCGCTTCAACGCGAACCGGAAGGCGGATCGCGTGCGGATGTTCGAAGTTGCGAAGGTCTACGCGCGCGACGCGACGGTCGTCGACGGGCCGGTCTCGGTCGCCGGGATCGCGCAGGTTCTCCGCGTCGCCGCGATCGCGTGGGGCGGCGCGGCGGCCGACCAGTGGGGCACCGCGCCGCGCGCCGTCGACTTCTTCGACGTGAAGGCCGACGTCGAGGCGCTGTTCGCCCCGCTCGGCCGCGCCGCGGCGCCGATCTTCGCTGCCGCCGTGCATCCGGCGTTGCATCCTGGCCGAAGCGCCCGGATCACCAGCCGCGGCCGGCCGGTCGGCTTCTGCGGCGAACTCCATCCGCGCTGGGTGCAGGAGTACGAGCTGGCGTCGGCGCCGGTCGTCTTCGAGATCGACGCCGACGCGTTGACGACGGCGTCGCTGCCCGTCGTCGCGGCGATCGCGCACTTCCCGACCGTCATCCGCGACCTTGCACTGATCGTCGATGCGGCGTTGCCGGCGGCCCGCGTCCTCGACGCGATCGGAACGGCGCAAGAGGCCGACAACGGCATCGTCCGGGACGTCCGGCTGTTCGACCAATATCGCGGCAAAGGCTTGAAAGAAAACGAAAAGAGCCTTGCCTTCCGATTCTGGTTGCAAGATACTCGGCAGACGCTCGACGAGACGGCGATCGAGACCGCGATGGCGAATATCGTCGCGGCGCTCGGCGCCACCGTCGGTGCGCGACTGCGCCACTAGCGCGTCTCGCGCGGCGACCGCCCCAGGCAACCGGACCCACGTCGACGTCGAATCCGTGAAGCGCCGGCCCCGCGGCCGAGTGAGCCGGGCGAACCGTTTCGAACAATCAGCGCATGCAGCCCTCGTCCGTCCCCGTCGCCAAGCAACGCCGATCGCCAACCACCTCGGCAACCCTGACGAAGGCCGAGCTGGCCGAACTGCTGTTCGAACGCGTCGGACTCAACAAGCGCGAGGCGAAGGACATGGTCGATACGTTCTTCGAGGAGATCCGTTTCGCGTTGCAGCGCGGCGACAGCGTCAAGCTGTCGGGATTCGGCAACTTCCAGCTTCGCGACAAGCCGCAACGGCCGGGTCGCAACCCCAAGACCGGCGAGGCGATTCCGATCACCGCCCGTCGCGTGGTGACCTTCCACGCGAGCCAGAAGCTGAAGGCGATCGTCGAAGGCGACGACGCCCGGAAGGGCGACCTGCCCGAGCAGCGCGCGGCCTGATTCCGTCGCCGGCGCATCGTCTGCCGCACGTGCTCAAGGCCGACCTCCAGTCGCAGCCGCTGCCGCCGATTCCGGCGAAGCGGTATTTCACGATCGGGGAGGTCAGCGAGCTGTGCGGCGTCAAGCCGCACGTGCTGCGTTACTGGGAACAGGAATTCACGCAGCTGAAGCCGGTCAAGCGACGCGGCAACCGGCGCTATTACCAGCATCACGAGGTCCTGCTGATCCGCCGCATCCGCGAGCTGCTTTACGAGCAGGGCTTCACGATCAGCGGGGCGCGGAATCGACTCGATGCGCGGCTGGATGCGCACCTCGACGCGAAGCCGCCCGCGGCCACGGCCGGCGACGCGACGCCGGCGGTCTGGCGGAACGGCCACGACCAGCCGGAGACCGCCGCTTCCGCGTCGCCGTCCCTCGATCCCATCGACGTCGGGGCGCTCCGCGCAGAGCTGGTCGAGATCGCCGCGTTGTTGCGGATCTGAGCGACGGCTCCGCTATACTCGTCCGCTTCGGGGCGTAGCGCAGCCTGGTAGCGTACCTGACTGGGGGTCAGGTGGTCGGAGGTTCAAATCCTCTCGCCCCGACCAATCGATCGATGGAACGCATGCGAGCCGACTTCGGTCGGCCGATGCGGTTCCTTCCTAGCGCGCGCGGCGCAATGCCGCGTGTCCTGCTCTTGAATCAACTGCCTGCCTGGATCGCCGCCGCCCGCGCCCCCTGGCGCTGGCGCGGCGACGGCCGGCCGCCGT
>CAXTDA010000277.1:0-5744 GCA_964242935.1 uncultured Burkholderiaceae bacterium
CCATGTCGACGCCGTCGGCCTTCGACGCGACGATGAACGGCGCCGGCTTGTAGTCCGGATAGGTGGTCGACGAGCCGATCCCGGTCACGAAGACCTCGTCGGCGAGCAGCAGGTCGCCCGCCCACGACGGCTCGTCGGCACCCATCGCCTCGCCGCGCGGCACGAACGGTACGACGGCATCCGCGCCCGCATCGAGGGTCTTCCGGAGCAGGACGACCGGATCGACGCGGACGAGCGCCCCGCCGCGGTTGGCATAGCGATCGCACGCGCCGGTCCGGCCATCGCCGATCTGGCAGAGCACCGGACACGCGTTGCATTCGACCTTGTCGCCGGCCGGCCGGACGCTGGCTCCCGATCTGCTTTCGAGCACGGGCGGCGCGATGACCTCGGCAGTGACCGACAACCCGTCCGTCTTCGTGTGTTCGGTCATCGTGGCGGTCGGACCCCTCGACGGGGACTCGACTTGAATCGTCGCAGGGTCTTCGGTAGCATCCATCATGTAGCAATTGCTACATCGGAGTGTCGTGAACGCTACATGAAACGGAATCTAGCGCACCGCCCCGACGCTGGCAATCGCTTTGTGGATCCGCCGTCCGGCGTTCCACCGTACGATCGCCGCTCCATCGCTTTCTTGCCAGCCCGCCGAACATGAGTGCCTTCAACGAAGAACGCGTCCTGTCCGTCCATCACTGGACCGACCGGCTGTTCACGTTCACCACGACGCGCGATCCGGCGCTTCGCTTCAGCAACGGCCACTTCACGATGATCGGCCTCCGCGTCAACGACAAGCCGCTGCTCCGCGCGTACAGCATCGCGAGCGCGAACTACGAGGAGCACCTCGAGTTCCTCAGCATCAAGGTCGACGAGGGTCCGCTGACGTCGCGCCTCCAGCACATCGCAGTCGGCGACACGATCATCGTCGGCCGGAAGCCGACCGGCACGCTGGTCGTCGACTACCTGTTGCCGGGGAAGCGGCTCTACATGTTCTGCACCGGGACCGGCCTCGCGCCGTTCATGAGCCTGGTGCGCGATCCGGAGACCTACGAGAAGTTCGCCCAGGTGATCCTCGTGCACGGCGTCCGCCAGGTCGACGAGCTCGCGTACCACGACCTGCTAGTCGAGCACCTGCCGTCGCACGAGTTCCTGGGGGACATGGTGACGAGCCAGTTGCGCTATTACCCGACCGTGACGCGCGAGTCGTTCGTCAACATGGGGCGCATCACGGAACTGCTGGAGAGCGGCAAGCTGCAGGCCGATCTCGAGCTGCCCGAGCTCGATCCGGCGAACGACCGCGCGATGATCTGCGGCAGTCCCGGGATGCTGAAGGATCTGAAGGCCCTGCTCGAGGCGCGCGGCTTCAAGGAAGGCAACACGTCGACGCCGGGCGACTTCGTCATCGAGCGCGCGTTCGCGGAAAAGTGATGGCCGGTCGTCTCGGCAGAGGGCGACGCCGATGACGACATCGGGTGTCCGGTCGACCGCGTCGAAGACGAACTCGGTCGGTCGCCCGATCGGGCTGCGCGAGGCGTCCGCGCAGGCGACCCGCGACAACATCCTCCGCGCGGCGATCAAGGTGTTCGCGAAGCACGGCTTCAGCGGCGGCAGCGTCGAGAAGATCTCCAAGGCGGCCAAGTCGGTGGATCGGATGATCTACTACTACTTCGGCAACAAGGAGGGTCTTTTCGTCGCCGTGCTCGAAGAGATCTATCGACGCTTCAACGAGGCGGAGTCCGGACTGGAGCTCGATGCCGACCAGCCGATCGAGTCGCTCGAGACGATGATCGGGTTCGTCGTGCGCTACTACCGCGATCATCCGGAGTTCGTCAGCCTGCTCAACAGCGAGAACCTGCATCGCGGCAAGCACATCGGCAAGTCGCTGCGTGCGGGCGAGTATTCGTCGCCGGCCGTCGGCGCCACCGAACGCGTGCTGCGGAGCGGCGTCGCGCAGGGACTGTTCCGTCCGGATGTCTCGGCGCGCGACCTCTACCTGCTGATCGCCGCGGCCGGCTATTTTCACCAGTCGAACCGCTTCACGCTGTCGGCGTTCCTCGGCGAGGACCTCGAAGCACCCGCGGCGCTCGCACGATGGGAACGCTTCGTGATCGACATGATCGTCCGCGGCATCGCGGTCGGCGTGCCCCCTCGTTCGCGTCGTCGCTGAAGCGGTCGGCCCATCGCATCATCCACAGCAGGGAGCTCACATGGCAGATCCGGTCGCGGACGGGAAATCGGGGAAGGTCGTCATCCGCAACATCGGCCTGATGCTGTCCGGCGACATCGACCGCCCGATCCTCGACGCCGATACCGTCGTCGTCGTCGACGGCCGTATCGCGGCCTTCGGCAAGGAAGCGGACTGCGATACGGGCGGTGCGAAGACGTCGATCGATGCGCGAAGGACCTGCCTGTCTCCGGGCTTGATCGACAGCCATGTGCATCCCGTCTTCGGCGACTGGACGCCGCGCCAGAACCAGCTCGGATGGATCGATTCGACGATGAACGGCGGCGTCACGACGATGATCTCGGCCGGCGAGGTCCACCTGCCGGGTCGGCCGAAGGACATCGTCGGGCTGAAAGCGCTGGCGATCACGGCCCAGCGAGCGTTCGACAACTTCCGCCCCGGGGGCGTCAAGGTGCTGGCCGGCGCGCCCGTTATCGAGAAGGGCATGGTCGAGTCGGACTTCAAGGAGCTCGCCGACGCCGGCGTCGGCTTGCTCGGGGAGATCGGCCTCGGGTCCGTGAAGGCCGGCGACGAAGCGGCGACGATGGTCAGGTGGGCCCGCAAGTACGGCATCCAGAGCACGATCCATACGGGCGGCCCGTCGATCCAGGGTTCCGGCCTGATCGACAAGGACGTCGTTCTCGAAGCCGACGCGGACATCATCGGTCACATCAACGGCGGTCACACGTCGTTGCCGGAGGCCCACGTCTGCGAGCTGTGCGAGCGCTCGACACGGGCGATCGAAATCGTGCACAACGGCAACGAGCGGGTGGCGCTCGCGGCGGCGCGGATGGCGCTCGAATTGAAGTGCCCGCATCGCGTGATCCTGGGGACCGACGGTCCCGCCGGGTCCGGGGTTCAGCCGGTCGGCATCCTCCGGATGATCGCCATGCTGTCGAGCATCGGGAACATCCCGGCGGAGATGGTCTTCTGTTTCGCGACCGGCAACACCGCTCGAATCCGCGGTCTGGACTGCGGACTGATCGAAGTGGGACGTGCGGCCGACTTCGTGCTGATGGATCGGGCCCAACACGCGCCGGGGAAGACGCTGCTCGAAAGCGTGCAACTCGGCGACATGCCCGGCGTCGGCATGGTCGTCGTCGACGGGATCGTCCGCTGCGGCAGAAGCCGCAACACGCCGCCGGCGACGGAGATCCCGACGATCGTCACGACGACGCACTGATCGATCGGACCCGGCCCCGACAGCGGGGCACGCTCAACGGATCTCGGCAATCGCCAGCCCCGCCGCCACGTAGTTCCCCTGGTCGACCTTGAGCGCGATGCGCCCCGCGCGATGCGCCGTGACCGGCATCTCCATCTTCATGGCTTCCATCGACGCGATGGTGTCGCCCGCCGCGACCGTGTCGCCGTCGGCCACCTTCCACGACTGCAGCGTGCCGGCGATGGGGGCGGGTACGGTGGCCGGGTCGACGGCCGGATCGGCGGCAACGCGCGCTTCGGCGGATGACGACGCCCCGCCGCCGGACGCGGACCGGAAGCCCCGCAGCAGTTCGGCCGGCAGGCCGAGCGCCATGCGGCGGCCGTCGATCTCGACCGCGGTGCGCACCAGCGCGACGTCGCTCAACGGCTCGGGACGCACCGCCGCGGCCAGCGTGTTGGCGAAGTCGGTTTCGATCCAGCGGGTGTGCACCTTGAAGTCGTCGGCCGACGTGAAGTCGGGATGGTCCATCACCGCGCGGTGGAACGGCAGCACCGACGCCACGCCTTCGATGCGGAATTCCTTGAGCGCGCGGCGTGCCCTGGCGATCGCCTGCGCGCGCGTGGCGCCGGTGACGATCAGCTTGGCCATCAGCGAGTCGAAGGTGCCGGGCACGGTCGAGCCCGACAGCACGCCGGTGTCGACGCGCACGCCGGGGCCCGAAGGCGGCTCGAACACATGGACCGGACCCGGCGCGGGCAGGAAGCCGCGGCCCACGTCCTCGGCATTGATGCGGAACTCGAAGGCGTGGCCCCGCGGCGCCGGCGTGTCCGCGATCGACAGCGGCAGTCCGTCGGCCACCCGCAGTTGCTCGACCACGAGGTCGATCCCCGAGGTCTCTTCGGTGACCGGGTGCTCGACCTGCAGGCGGGTGTTGACTTCGAGGAAGGAGATCGTGCCCGACGGGCTCAGCAGGAACTCCACCGTGCCGGCACTGACATAGCCGGCCCGGGCGCACACGTCGCGCGCCGAGCGGTGGATTCGCTCGCGCTGCGCATCGGTCAGGAACGGCGCGGGCGCCTCCTCCACCAGTTTCTGGTTGCGCCGCTGCAGCGAGCAGTCCCGCGTGCCGAGCACGACCACGCGGCCGTGCGTGTCGGCGATGACCTGGGCCTCGACGTGGCGCGGGCGGTCGAGGAACTGTTCGACGAAGCACTCGCCGCGGCCGAACGCGGTGACGGCCTCGCGGACGGCCGACTCGTACAGGTCGGACACCTCGTCCATGCGCCAGGCGACCTTGAGCCCGCGCCCGCCGCCGCCGAAGGCCGCCTTGATCGCGATCGGCAGACCGTGCTGTTCTGCGAAGGCGACGACCTCCCCCGCGCCGTTGACCGGCCCCGGCGTGCCGGCCACCAGCGGCGCGCCGACTTCCAACGCGATCTTGCGCGCCTGCACCTTGTCGCCGAGCGCCTCGATGGCCGGCGGCGGCGGACCGATCCAGACCAGCCCGGCGCCGATCACGGCGCGCGCGAAGCCCGCGTTCTCCGATAGGAAGCCGTACCCCGGGTGCACCGCGTCGGCACCGCTGCGCGCAGCGGCGGCGAGCAGCTTGTCGATGTTCAGGTAGGTGTCCGCGGGCCGCTTGCCGTCGAGCGCGAAGGCCTCGTCGGCCATGCGCGCGTGCAGCGCGTCGAGGTCGGCATCGGCATACACGGCGACCGACTTGACGCCGTAGTCGGCGCAGGCGCGCACGATGCGCACGGCGATCTCGCCACGGTTCGCGATGAGGACTTTTTTCATGGTGTACCGAAAGTCTGGATGGGATTGAAGCGCACGGTCGCGCCGATCGGGATCTGCCCTGCGCGGTCGAGGTGGTGGGTCGCGACCGAGCCGATCACGGGGTAACCGCCGGTCAGCGGATGGTCGGCCATGAACAGCACGGGCTGGCCGCTCGGCGGCACCTGGATCGCACCGAGCGCCGTGCCCTCGCTCGGCAGCTCGCCCGGGTTGGCGCGCGCGAGCGGCGCGTCGCCCGAAAGACGCAGGCCGACGCGGTCGGACTGCGGCGTGACCTTCCACGGCTGGTCAGCCAGCAGCGCGACGGCCTCCGGCGTGAACCAGTCGGTGCGCGGCCCCATCACCACGTCGAGCGTGACCACCTGCTCGGTCGTGGGCAGATCGGCCGGCGGCTGCTCGGGCAGGCCGACGATGGCGCCCCGCATGACCGGCCGCACGGCCAGCACGTCGCCGCGCGCGATCGGCGGCGGCCCGAGGTGAGCCAGCGTGTCGGTCGCGCAACTGCCGAGCACCGGCACGACGGCGAAGCCCCCCCGCACCGCCAGGTACGAGCGGACGCCCGCCCTCGGC
>CAXTDA010000278.1:0-5736 GCA_964242935.1 uncultured Burkholderiaceae bacterium
ATCTCGCGTCGCGCGACGCGCGTGCGATCGTCGACTTCCTCGTCCACCGCGGCATCGTCGCCGCGGACGCCGGCACGGCGCGCGAGCTGCCGCCGCTCCGGGCCGCACCGACGCCGCTCGCGGCGTCCGAGGACCTGAAGGCGCCGCACGCCGGCGTCGTCGTGTTCCTGAAGCGTCCCGGCGACGCCGTCGCGGCGGGCGAGCCGGTCGCCGAGATCGTGGATCCGCTCGCATCGCGCGTGACGCCGGTCGTCGCGCGCTACGCCGGACGCCTCTACGCCCGTGCGCTGCGGCGCTACGCGGGACCCGGCGATTCGATCGCGCACGTCGCAGGCAGCATCGTCTTCCGGACCGGCAACCTGCTCAGCCCGTGATCGATGACGACGGCCGCCAAGCTCAAGGTCACCGGACTCCGGAAGCGCTACGGCGACCTCGCGGTCCTGCGCGGCATCTCGCTCGAGGCGCGGGCCGGCGACGTGATCAGCGTGATCGGGTCGTCGGGCTCCGGCAAGAGCACGCTGCTTCGCTGCATCAACCTGCTCGAACGGCCGAACGAAGGGACGATCGAGGTCGCCGGCGAGCGGCTCGCGCTCAGGGAAGGCCGGGACGGCACGCTGCACGCGGTCGACGCGCGACAACTGCAGCGCATCCGGGCGGAGGTCGCGATGGTCTTCCAGGGCTTTAACCTGTGGTCGCACATGACGGCGCTGGAAAACGTCGTCGAGGCGCCGATCCACGTGCTGAAGCTGTCGAAGGACGAGGCGGTCGCCCGCGCGCGACGCGACCTCGACAAGGTCGGCCTCGCGAACATCGAGGACCGCTATCCCGCGTACCTGTCGGGCGGGCAGCAGCAGCGCGTCGCGATCGCGCGGGCGCTGTCGATGGAGCCGCAGCTGATCCTGTTCGACGAGCCGACGTCCGCGCTCGACCCCGAACTCGTCGGCGAGGTGCTGGCCGTGCTGCGCACGCTCGCCGAAGAAGGACGCACGATGATCGTGGTGACGCACGAGATGGCGTTCGCGCGCGACGTCGCCAATCGGGTCGTCTTCCTCCACGACGGCGAGATCGCCGAGGAAGGCGATCCGAAGCGGGTCTTCGCGCGACCGGCGACGGAACGCCTGCGTCGCTTCCTGCAGCGTTGACGATCGAACGCTTCGCCACGAGTTGATAAATTATCCGCCGGTCGTAGAAACGGTTTCTACTTTTGGGGCATGATCGTCGCCGTGATGACCCGACTGCATTTCTTGCGCTCTTCCGATCGCTCGGCATCGCAGCGTCGACTGCCGTGGGTGATCGCCCCGCTGCTACTGTGCGGATGCCATGGCGGCGTGCTCGATCCGAAGGGTGTGATCGGGCAGGCGAATCGAACGCTCCTGATCGATTCGCTCGCGATCATGCTCGCGATCGTCATCCCCACCATCGTCGCCACGTTCGCTTTCGCATGGTGGTACCGGGCCTCCAACAAGAAGGCGCGCTACCTGCCGGACTGGGAATTCTCCGGCAGCATCGAGCTCGTGGTGTGGGCGATCCCGCTGATGACGATCCTGCTGCTCGGCGGCGTGACGTGGATCGGCTCGTACCAGCTCGATCCGGCCAAGCCGATCGAGGGGAAGGGAGGGCCTGCGCTCGATGTGCAGGTCGTCTCGCTCGACTGGAAGTGGCTGTTCATCTATCCCGAGCAACGGGTCGCGAGCGTCAACGAACTGGTCGTGCCGGCCGGGCGCCCGCTTCACTTCACGCTCACGTCGTCGTCCGTGATGAACACGTTCTTCGTGCCGCAGCTCGGCAGCATGATCTACACGATGAACGGGATGGCGACGCAGCTCTACCTTCAGGCGGACGAGCCCGGGACCTTCCACGGCCTGTCCGCGCACTACAGCGGCGAAGGGTTCTCCGACATGCAGTTCGACGTGAAGGCGGTCTCGGCCGAGCAGTTCGCGTCGTGGATCAACAAGACGCGCGAAGCCGGCACGCGGCTCGACGGCGACCGGTACGTGGCCCTCTCGAAGCAGAGCATCAAGGACCCGGTCTCGGTCTTCGGTGTCGTCGACCTCGACCTCTTCGAACGCATCGTCTCCAACGATCTGCCGCCCGGCCCGGGGCCGGGCCCCGCCGCCACGGGCCCCCACCCGGCCCCCGAGAAGGGTCACTGATCATGTTCGGAAAGCTCTCGTGGGCCGCGGTCCCCTTCCACGAACCCATCATCATGATCACGTCGGGCGTGATCGCGATCGGCATCACCGCGGTGATCGCGTGGGTCCTCGTCAAGGGGTACCTGCCGTACCTGTGGAACGAATGGATCACCAGCGTCGACCACAAGAAGATCGGCGTGATGTACGTGATCCTCGCGATGGTCATGCTGCTGCGCGGCTTCGCCGACGCCATCATGATGCGGGCGCAGCAGGCGTTCGCGTACGGCAGCGGCGGCTTCCTGCCGCCCGAGCACTACAACCAGGTCTTCTCGGCGCACGGGACGATCATGATCTTCTTCGTCGCGATGCCGTTCGTGATCGGCCTCATGAACTTCGTCGTGCCGCTGCAGCTGGGGGAGCGCGATGTCGCGTTCCCGACATTGAACTCGGTCGGCTTCTGGCTGACCGCCACCGGCGCATTGCTCGTCAACATCTCGCTGTTCATCGGCGAATTCGCGCGCACCGGCTGGCTGCCGTACCCGCCGCTGTCCGAGCTCCAGTACTCGCCGGGCGTCGGCGTCGACTACTACCTGTGGTCGCTGCAGATCTCCGGCGTCGGGACGCTGCTGTCGGGCGTGAATCTCGTCACCACCGTATTGAAGATGCGTGCGCCGGGCATGACCTACCTGCGCATGCCGATGTTCTGCTGGACGACGCTCGCGTCGAACCTGCTGATCGTCGCCGCGTTCCCGATCCTCACCGCGACCTTCGCGATGCTGCTGCTCGACCGCTACCTCGACTTCCACTTCTTCACGAACGAGGGCGGCGGCAACATGATGATGTTCATGAACCTCATCTGGGCCTGGGGGCACCCGGAGGTCTACATCCTCGTGCTGCCGGCCTTCGGCATCTTCTCCGAGGTGTTCTCGACGTTCTCGCAGAAGCCGCTCTTCGGATATCGATCGATGGTGATCGCGACGATGACGATCTGCGTCCTGTCGTTCATGGTGTGGCTGCACCACTTCTTCACGATGGGCGCCGGACCGAACGTCAACGCGATCTTCGGCGTCGCGTCGATGATCATCGCGGTGCCGACCGGGGTGAAGGTCTACAACTGGTTGTTCACGATGTACGGCGGCCGGATCGTCTTCTCCACGCCGCTGCTGTGGGGTCTCGGCTTCGTCGTCACGTTCGTCATCGGCGGCCTGACCGGCGTGTTGCTCGCGGTACCGCCCGCGGACTTCGTCCTGCACAACAGTCTCTTTCTCGTCGCGCATTTCCACAACGTCATCATCGGCGGCGTGCTGTTCGGCGCGTTCGCGGGCTACCAGTACTGGTTCCCGAAGGCGTTCGGCTTCAAGCTGCACGAAGGCCTCGGCAAGGCGGCGTTCTGGTTCTGGATCAGCGGCTTCTACCTCGCCTTCATGCCGCTCTACGTCGTCGGTCTCCTCGGCATGACGCGCCGCATGCAGCACTTCGACGTCGCGGCCTGGCATCCGTGGATCCTCGCCGCCGGCGTCGGCGCGGTGCTGATCGCGATCGGCATCGGCTGCCAGATTCTGCAGCTCGTCGTCAGCATCCGCGACCGCGAGGCGCTGCGCGACCTGACCGGTGATCCGTGGAACGGCCGCACGCTGGAGTGGGCGACGGCGTCGCCGCCGCCGTTGTTCAACTTCGCGGTCGTCCCGCACGTCGAAGGCGAGGAGGCGTACTGGCGGGCGAAGCAACGGGCGATCGAGGAGACCCGCCTGCGCGACGAACCGGACTACGAATCGATCGAGATGCCGCGCAACAGCCCGACCGGCTTCATCTGCGCGTTCTTCGCGACCATCCTCGGCTTCGGTCTGATCTGGCACATCTGGTGGCTGGTCGCCGTGGCCTTCTTCGGTTCCTGGGGCACCTTCGTCGTGTTCGCCTGGCGCGACCGGCACGAAGAAGTGATCCCCGCGGAGACCGTCGCGCGTCTCGACCGTGCGAACCGCGGCGCGCGCGCTCGACGGATCGCCGAGCTCGGGGCATCCGCGTGACCGCTGCCAACGTTCACGCGGCGCACGCGTCGTCGGCGCAGGCGCACGAGGGGTATCGCTTCGCCGAGCCGCACGAGATCCACCCGCACGACAAGCGCGTCATCGTCGGCTACGGCTTCTGGGTCTGGCTGATCAGCGACATCATCCTGTTCTCGGCGTTCTTCGCGACGTTTGCCGTGCTGTCGGAGAACACCGCGGGCGGGCCGACCGGCCGCGAGCTGTTCAGCGTCGGCGGCGTCGCGCTCGAGACGGCCTGCCTTTTGCTGTCGAGCTTCACCTGCGGGATCGCGATGATCGGCTCGCATGCGCGCAACCGTTCGATGTACTACTGGGGCATGGCGATCACCTTCGTGCTCGGGGTCGCGTTCCTCGTGCTCGAGATCCACGAGTTCAGGGAACTCGTCGCCGAGGGCGCCGGGCCGACGCGAAGCGCCTTCCTGTCGTCGTTTTTCGCGCTCGTCGGTTGCCACGGTCTCCACGTCACGGCCGGCCTGCTCTGGCTGCTCACGATGGTGGCGCAGGTGTGGGCGAAGGGCTTTCGCGCCGACATCGAGCGGCGCCTGCTTTGCTTCGGCCTGTTCTGGCACACCCTCGACATCATCTGGGTGGCGTTGTTCAGCCTCGTCTATCTCGTGGGAGTGGCGCCGCAATGACTGGAGAATCCTCGCATCCGCACATCTCCCCCGATGCCATCCCGCAGGGCGACGCCGCGCCCGGCGACGAACATGGCGACTTCGACATCGCGTCCGGGATTCGCGGCTATCTGATCGGGCTCGTGCTCGCGGTCGGCCTGTCGGCGGTCTCGTTCTATATCGCGCGAAGCACCCTCGTCTGGGCCCCCAGCATCCCGATCGCGCTGTCGGTGCTCGCGGTCGCGCAGATGGGCGTGCACCTGGTCTTCTTCCTCCACATCACGACCGGCAAGGACAGCATCAACAATGTCCTCGCGCTGGCGTTCGGCATCCTGATCGTGATGCTGCTGGTCTTCGGCTCCCTGTGGATCATGTCCAACCTGAACCGCAACATGCTGCCGATGGATCAGATCATGAACATGCAGCGCTGATTCGAAGCCGGCTGCCGCATGAGGCGCCAAGTCGCCGGCCGCGTGTTCGCGGGCCTACTGGCCTTCTCGTCGGTCGCGAGCGGCGCCGTCGCCGCGGATCTCGCACTGCTCTGCGCGGGCGCGATGAAGGGGCCGGTCAGCGAGCTGCTCGCGAAGCGCGACGCGTCCGCACCGAAGGTCGTCGCGACCTACGCGACGGCGGGCGTGATCCGCGAGCGGATCGCCGCCGGCGAACGGCCCGACGTCGTGATCGCACCGAGCGAGCTCGTCTTCGGATTGATGAAGGATCGCCTCGTCGACGTGTCGACCCGCCGTGAGCTCGGCAAGACCGAGGTCGGCGTCGCGGTCCGCGCGGATGCCGCGGTCCCCGACATCGGCACGCCCGACGCGTTGCGGGCGACGCTGCTCGCCGCGCGGAAGGTCGTCGTCGTCGACCCCGCGAAGGGCACGAGCGGCCGACTCGTCGAGGACGTGTTCAAGACGCTCGGCATCGCCGACGCGATGCGCGACAAGA
>CAXTDA010000279.1:0-3728 GCA_964242935.1 uncultured Burkholderiaceae bacterium
ACCGCCTCCTTGATGTACGGGAAGAACTTGAGCTTGTTCTCGATGTACTGCGGCGCGAACAGCGCGCCGTCGAAGTCGCCGCCCGCGAGGCGTCCCACGTCCTTCGCGCGGTCGATGATCTTCAGCTCGCCGCGGTCGTCGACGAAGCCCGCGTCGCCGGTCATGAACCAGCCGTCGCCGGTGACCGACTCGGCCGTCGCCTCGGGATGCCGGTAGTACTCCTTCAGCATCCCCGGCGATCGGATCTGCACCTCGCCGCTGTCGGCGATGCGGAGCGACACGCCGGCCATCGGCTTCCCGACCGTGTCGAGGCGCACCTCGCCGTTCTTCTGCTTGCAGACGTATGCGCAGGTCTCGGTCTGCCCGTAGAACTGCTTGATGTTGATGCCGATCGACCGGTAGAAGCCGAAGAGGTCCGGGCCGATGGCGGCGCCGCCGGTGTACGCGACGCGAAGGCGACTCATCCCGAGCACGTTGCGAAGCGGCCCGTAGATGACCACGTCGCCGACCGCGTAGAGCAGCCGGTCGACGACGCCGACCGGCCGGCCGTCCATCAGGTCCGCGCCGCAACGCTTCGCGACGTTCATGAACGTGCGGTACAGCCAGCGCTTCACGGCGCCCGCGTCGTCCATCCGGATCGTCACCTGCGTCAGCAGGTTCTCGAACACGCGCGGCGGCGCGAAGTAGTAGGTCGGACCGATCTCGCGAAGATCGGTCATCACCGTGTCGCCGGACTCGGGGCAGTTGACGCAGTAGCCGGCGGCAAACGCCTCCGCGTACGAGAACAGGTGGTCGCCGACCCACGCCATCGGCAGGTAGCTCAGCACCTCGTCGCGGTCGTTGAAGCCGTCGAACGCGACCGCGCCGCGCGCGACGTCGATGAACGCGCGATGCGTCTGGCAGACGCCCTTCGGCTTGCTGGTCGTGCCCGACGTGTACAACATCACGGCCACGTCGTCCGGCTTGCCGAGCGCGACCTCGCGGTCGAAGAACCCGGGGTCGCGCGCGAGCAGCGCGCGGCCGTCGCGCTGCACGTCGCCGAACGACTTCAGTTGCGGGGCGTCGTAGTGCCGCAGGCCGCGCGGGTCGTCGTAGACGATCGCCTTCAGGTGCGGCAGCCGCGGCAGCATCTCGAGGAGCTTGTCGACCTGCTCCTGGTCCTCGGCGAACGCGATGCCGACCTCGGCGTCCTCGAGCACGAACTGCATCTCGCTCGTGATCGCGTCCTGGTACAGCGGGACCGGGATGGCGCCGAGCGCCTGCGCCGCGGTCATCGACCAGTAGAGGCGGGGCCGATTGTCGCCGACGATCGCGAGATGTGCGCCGCGCGCAAGACCGAGCAGCGACAGGCCCGCTGCGAGCGCCTGGACCTCGGACAGCACCTCCGACCAGGTCCAGGTCTGCCAGATGCCGAGGTCCTTCTCGCGGATCGACGCGCGGTCGCCGCGGACGCGTGCGTGCTCGATCAGGAGGCGCGGCATCGTCGCGTCCGCGCCGTCCGAACCCGTCGCCCGCACCGGCCCGGACCGCGGCCGGTCCGGCATCGCTTCGCTCATGTCTCCAACGCCCCCGTCGTTCGGGATCCAGGCGGCGCCCTGGCCGCGACCCGCGAGTGTCGCATCGGGGGCGGCAAAGCGCGTTAGGGTCTTACCCTTCCGCCGGTCGAGGCTTGCTCTCCGCTAACGTCCTGTCCCGCTGCGAGCGGGCCTCGGCGAGTCGCCGCTCGAGGTCGGCCACGAGCGCGCGTGCCTCGTCCGCCTCGGGGATCGCGCGGCCGCTGTCGCGCCACGCGACGGCACTCTTGAAGCCGTCCACCTGCGCCTGCCGCCGGAACCACAGGCCTTCCGGGTTGTGACGCGTGATGCCGTCGAACACGGTCGCGAACATCTGCGTCTGCTCCAGCCCCATCGACAGCCAGACCTGGTTGACGACCAGCTTGTGCATCATCAGCTGCGAGCGCGGGACGCCGGCAATGCGCGACGCGAGCCGGTCGGTCGCCTGGTCGAGCTGGTCCGCCGGGACCGAGCGCGTCGCGAGTCCCCACTCGGCCGCCTGGACGCCCTTGATCGTGTCCCCGGTGAACATCAGTTCCTTCGCTCGCATCGCGCCGAGCCGGTACGTCCACATCGCCGTCGTCGGACAGCCCCAGACCCGCGTCGGCATGTAGCCGATCGCCGCGTCGTCGGCCATCACGAGCAGGTCGCAGCAGAGCGCGATGTCGCTGCCGCCGGCGACCGCGTAGCCGTGCACTTTCGCGATCGTCGGCTTGCTGCAGCGCCACAGCGACATGAAGTCCTCGGTGTGGCTCTTCATCAGCGCGTAGTCGACCATCGGATCCCACGGCGTCTTTTCCTGGCGGCTGGGATGGTCGCCGACGATCGAGTCCGGGTCGACGCCTTCCGCGTATTCCTGCAGGTCGTAACCCGCGCAGAACGCGCGGCCCGCGCCTTCCACGATGACGACGTGGACGTCGTCGTCGGTCTCGGCCCACTCGACGGCGCGGCGGATGTCGGCCGGCATCGTGCTGCTGATCGCGTTCAGGCGCTCCGGCCGATTCAACCGGATGCGAGCGATGCGCGGCGCGTGCGCATCCTTCTCGGCGATCACCGTTCCGATCACGGGCATGCTCGTCTCCTCGGGTTGGACTCCTCGTACCGCGAGGAGATTACCTAACGCCGTCGTGTGCCTGCCGATCGCCGTCAGTGTCGGTCAGGTCGATGCGCCTCGAGTTTCATCATCGGGTCGCGGAACGTTTCGATCGTCCGCAGCATCACACCGCCTCCAACGACGACGAGGAGAAGCCGTGGATGCCAACTGGATCGTGACAGCCAACGCAGGACGGGCGCGCATCTTCGCCCAGGCCGATGCGGCTTCGCCGCTCGCGGAGATCGAGGACATGGTCAACGAGGCGGCACGGATGCGGACGGCCGACACCGAGAGCGACGACCTCGGCCGGCGATCGTCGTCGACCGGCCGTTCGGGCGGCGGAACGCCGTCGCAATCGAGCGGCTACGAGCCGCATCGCACGCCCGCCGAACACCAGAGCGAGCGCTTCGCGCGCGACGTCGCCGCCTTCCTGCTGCGCGGGCATCAGCAGGGCCGCTTTCGCGCGCTGTCGCTCGCCGCGTCGCCCGAGTTCCTCGGCGTGCTGCGCAAGGCGCTCGACCCGGGCCTCGCCCGTGCCGTCCATCTCGAGATCGATCGCGACTACACGCAGTCGACCGCGGTCCAGTTGCGCGAGCAGATCGCGCAGCATCGCCTGAAGGCCTGACGCGTCGTCAGGACGCGTGGCGCGGCGCCGCTGTCGATGCGAGGCCCAATCGCGTCATCGGTGACCGGCTGCTCGACCCGCAGGCGCGTGTTCCCAACCTGACGTTTGTTAGGCTCCCGACCTAACGTTTGTCAGATTCGTTTTCTCTTTCATCACACGCGGGAATCGTTCGCCGCTGTGGCGAGCCCCGATCGACGCGGCATCCTGGAGGACCCATGAACGCTCCCGACCCGGTCGACGCGCTCGCGGCGACGCCGTATTTCACGGCCGAGCACGAGATGCTGCGCACGACGATCCGTCGCTTCGTCGCCGACCGCGTGCTGCCGAACGCCGATGCCTGGGAAGAGGCCGGCTTCGTGCCGCGCGAGATCCTGCGCGAGATGGGGGACCTCGGTCTCCTCGGCATCCGCTACGACAGCCGCTACGGCGGCAGCGAGCTCGACACGCTCGCGACGGT
>CAXTDA010000279.1:3828-5715 GCA_964242935.1 uncultured Burkholderiaceae bacterium
GGACGCAACCGCATGGTGTCGATGTTCATCGTCGACAAAGGCACGCCCGGCTTCACCGTCGCGCGGCCGTTGAAGAAGACCGGCTGGCTGTCGAGCGACACCGCCGAGCTCGTCTTCGAAAACTGCCGCGTCCCGGCCGGCAACCTGCTCGGCGAGGAGCACAAGGGCTTCTACGCGCTGATGAAGAACCTGCAGAACGAACGCATCGTCCTCGGCGCGCAGTCGATGGGCGAGGCGTCGCGCGCGATCGAGCTCGCGATGGAATGGGTCACGCAACGGAACGCGTTCGGCTCGTCGTTGTGGGACAAGCAGGGCATCCGGCAGCGCCTCGCGATGCGGGCGTCGCAGGTCGAGGCGGCGAAGGCGCTCATCTACAACACCGCGTGGCGCGACGCGCAGGGCCAGGTCGTGACGAAGGAGGTGTCGATGATCAAGGCGCTCTGCGGCACGCTGGTCAACGAGGTCATGTACGACTGCGTCCAGTTCCACGGTGGCATGGGCTTCATCCGCGAGACCGCGATCGAGCGCATGTCGCGCGACGCGCGGGTGCAGTCGATCGGCGGCGGCGCGACCGAGGTGATGCTGGAGGAAGTCGCGAAGCGGATGACCTGACCCGTCGATCTCACGCGCTGGTGCGTCGCAGGTCGCCGCGCTCGATCATCGCGTTCAGCGTCTCCGGGTCGAAGGAACGCGTGAGCGCGCTGTCGGTGCCGATGAACAGATAGAACGAGCGGAGCGGGCTGACCCACGACAGGCGCACGCGACTCGTGCCGCCAGGGTCGCGCAGGGCGAACCAGTCGCCCTTCCGCAACTCGGTGAGCACGATCGGCGGTGGGGCGTCGGTCGTCCCGGGAACGGTGGGCGCCCCCGACCGCAGCATCGACGGCGTGATGTCGTCGGCCGTGCGCAGACCGAGCTCCGAGCGGACCGGCTGCCCGCCGGCCGGCGGCGGGACGACCGTCTCGGGGCCGAAGCTGCCTTCGCGCAGGTGCCTCGCGAAGGCATCGATGCCCGACTCGGCGCCGCTCAGCTTCGACAGCTGGAACGGCGGCCCCGGCGTGCCGCGGATCGCGTAGGCCAGGACGCGGGTCCACTCGGCGAAGAAGCGCTGCTCGTCGGCGAGCGGATAGTCGATCAGGCGGAGACCGTCGCGGATTGCCGCGATCATCGTCGGCAGCAGACCGGCGAGACGCGCGCGATCGCCGGACGTCGTCTTCGCGGCGGTGGTCCACGCGAGGTCGAAACAGAGGCGCTTCGCGCGCGCGAGCAGCGCGTCGCGGTTGCTGTCGGCCATCCGGCACGAGATGTCGACCAGCACGCGGCTCCAGACGTCGAGGAGGAAGAAGCGAAGCTCGCGATCGACCTCGATCCCGGCCAGCAGCTGGCTGATCTGGATCGTGGCCTTGATGACGAGGACGTCGCGATCCTCCGGGTCGGTCACGGCGGCCACCGGCGTCGCGCTGGCCGCGGTCGCGATGTCGACGATCGCGCGCTCGAACTGGTCGAGGAGGCGCGCATGGTCGCCGGCATCCTCGGACGAGCCGCGGATCACCTTGTGGACGACGCGTTCGAACGCGGCCCGCGCCGTGCGGCCGCCGACCGTGTCGACTGTCCAGTCGGCGGCCGACGCGACCAGGCGATCGAGCAGACGACGCGTCGGATGGGTGCGCGATTCGAAGAACGAGTCGTCGGCGAGCGCCATCCGCAGCACCGGCAACTGCAGCCGCGCCAGCGTGTTCCGCACGTCGGTCGCGAGCCGGTCGTCGGCGAGCACGTGATCGAAGAGCGTCGCGACGATGTCGATCTTCGCGCGGTCGGCCGCCGTGGTGTGGCCGGCGAGGCGGTCGCGGCAGGTGCGGATCATGTCGGGCACGATCAGCAGCGCCG
>CAXTDA010000280.1:0-5663 GCA_964242935.1 uncultured Burkholderiaceae bacterium
CGACGCGCTTCAACGGAGGCAGCAGCCGGTCGCCGTGGTAGGTGCGCTCGACGTAGCGCGACACCTTCGTGCAGAGCACGCCGCCGGTCGGCCGATGCTCGGGGTTGCCGGCGACGCGCAATGCGACGCCGTCGCGGACGTCGACCAGCATCGCGCAGGTGTCGGGACAGTCGTGCGGGCACGCGGCATTGACCACGCGAATCGCACCTTTTTCCAGGGACGGGACGAGCGGCGGTGCGGACGAGGAGTCGGGCATGATGGACGGCACTGTGACCCGAAAGGATACCTGCATGGCCGGGCCGCTACACGGGTTACGGATCGTCGAGATGGTCGGCCTCGGGCCGGCCCCGTTCTGCGCGATGGTGCTCGCCGACCTCGGCGCCGAGGTGATCCGGATCGATCGCCCGCGAACGCCCGGGACCGGTGCCACGGCGCACGTCCTGCCCGCGGATCCGCGCTTCGACCTGATGGCCCGCGGCCGCCCGACGCTCGCACTCGACCTGAAGCGGCCGGCGGCCGTCGACGACCTGCTCGCGATCGTCGATCGCGCCGACGCGGTGATCGAAGGCTTCCGTCCCGGCACCATGGAGCGCCTCGGCCTCGGACCCGACGCGTGCCTCGCGCGGAATCCCCGCCTCGTCTACGGCCGGATGACCGGCTGGGGCCAGGACGGTCCGCTCGCCCAGGCAGCGGGCCACGATCTCAATTACATCGCGGTCACCGGCGCGCTGCACGCGATCGGGCCGCGCGAGGCGAAGCCGGTCGTGCCGCTCAACTACATCGGCGACTTCGGCGGCGGCGCGATGCTGCTCGCCGTCGGCGTGCTCGCGGCGCTGCTCGAAGCGAAGGGCTCGGGCCGCGGCCAGGTCGTCGACGCGGCGATGACCGACGGCGCCGCGCTGCTGTCGACGATGATGTACGGGTTCGCCGCGAACGGCTGGTGGAACACCGAACGCGGCACCAACCTGCTCGACGGCGGCGCGCCGTTCTACGACACCTATCGCTGCGCGGACGGCAAGTTCGTCGCGATCGCCGCGATCGAGCCGCAGTTCTACGCAACGCTGCGGGAACGCTGCGGGCTCGACGATGCGGCGTTCGACGGGCAGATGGACCCGTCGCGCTGGCCGGAGCAGAAGGCGAAGCTCGCGGCGCTCTTCGCGACCCGCCCCCGCGACGCGTGGTGCGCGATGCTCGAAGGCAGCGACGCCTGCTTCGCGCCGGTGCTCGACTGGAACGAGGCCCCCGTGCACCCGCACAACGTCGCTCGCGGTACCTTCGTCACGGTCGACGGCGTGCGGCAACCGGCACCGGCGCCGCGCTTCAGCCGCACCCCTGCGGCGGCGTTGCGGCCGTGCGCGGAGCGGCCCGCGCCGTCGGCCGTGCTCGAGCGCTGGGGCGTCGACCGGGAAACGATCGAACGCGCCGCGTCCGGCTGAAAAAAAACCCGGCCGGGCCGGGCTTTCTCGACGACACGACCGAACGCGTCAGCTCAGGTGACCTTGCACCAGACGCGTCATCTCGAACATGTCGACGCGCGGCTTGCCGAAGACTTCCTTCAGCTTGTCGTCGGCGTTGATGAAGCGCTTCGCCTTCGGGTCCTGCAGGTCGTTCTTCTTGATGTAGGCCCACAGCTTGCTCGTCACCTCGGTCCGCGGCACGGCCATCGCGCCAATCACCGCAGCGAGTGCAGGGCTTGGCGTCATGGCCTTCATGAAGGCGGCGTTGGGCTGGCGACCCGCGGTCTTCTTGGCTGCCGCCTTCTTGGCGACCGCCTTCTTGGCCGGTGCCGACTTCGACGACAGGATCGTCTTGACCGGACTGGCCTTCTTTGCAGCTGCCTTCTTGGCTGGGGCCTTTTTTGCCACAGCCTTCTTTGCAGTAACCATCTGGGTTCTCCTTGATGATGGACTCGCGGTCGAAGCGATCGGCTTCGGGCGCTTCCACTGCCTCGACGCTGAAGCAGCGAATTAAAACGGCCCGTCTCCTCTATGAAAACGGGCCGTCAAGCGCGGCAAAGTGTAAACCATGTTTTTTTGGAAAGCACCATATTTCCCCTATGAAAACCGCCGTTTTCGCGATCGCGCGCGGGGGTTGTCGCACGGGGAAACGGCAATGTCACGAACGGTCGAGTTCGATTGACGCTCCCCGGCCTCTTCGGCATGATCGACCGGCCGAGCCGCTTTGGACCGGTCGCCCGCTTCTGGCCGATGTCGCGAGCTCGCCTTGCGGATCGACGCGAAGCGCGATGCGCGACCTGGCATCCGCCGCGGCCGTCCTCCCCCGACCCAAGTTCCAGATGCTGGCCTTCGTATTGCGTCGTGCGTTCCAGGCCGTGCTCGTGATGCTGGCCGTCGCGTTCGTGTCTTTCCTGCTGTTCCAGTTCACCGGCGACCCGGTGGCCTTCATGGTCGGACAGGACGCCTCGCCCGCCGAGCGCGAGGCGCTGCGCCGCGACCTCGGGCTAGACGCCCCCTTCGTCGTCCAGTTCGCGAAGTTCGTCGGCAACGCGGCGACCGGCGACTTCGGGCTCTCGCTCCGCGAAGGCCGCAAGGTCTCGTCGCTGATCCGCGAACGATTGCCGGCCACGCTCGAGCTCAGCTTCGCGGCCGCGTTCCTGTCGATCGCGATCGGCGTGCCGGCCGGCGTCTACACGGCGCTCCGGCGCAAGAGCTGGCTCGCGCAGACGCTGCTGACGCTGTCGCTGCTCGGCGTGTCGCTGCCGACGTTCCTGATCGGCATCCTGCTGATCCTGGTCTTCGCGGTGCTACTCGGCTGGCTGCCGTCGTACGGCCGCGGCGAGACCGTCGCGCTCGGCTGGTGGACCACCGGGCTGACGTCGGTCGACGGCTGGCGCCACCTGATCCTGCCGTCGATCACGCTCTGCCTGTTCCAGCTCACGCTGATCCTCCGGCTCGTGCGGTCGGAGATGCTGGAAGTGCTGCGAACCGAGTACATCAAGTTCGCGCGCGCCCGCGGCCTGTCGCGCCGCGCGATCAACTTCGGTCATGCGCTCAAGAACACGCTGGTGCCGGTGATCACGATCACGGGGCTCCAGCTCGGCGGCATCATCGCGTTCGCAATCGTCACCGAGACCGTGTTCCAGTGGCCGGGGATGGGCCTCCTGTTCATCCAGTCGGTCGGCGTCGCGGACATCCCGGTGATGGCCGCTTACCTCTGCCTGATCGCGCTGATCTTCGTCGTCATCAACCTCGTCGTCGACCTGCTCTACTTCGTCGTCGATCCGCGCCTGCGGATCGAACGCACCGCCACTCACTGATCATGAACGCCCCGCTCGAACCTCCGCTGTCCGCCGCGTCGACGATCGACGCGATCCGCGCCTTCCACGACGACCTCGTCGCGACGCGCCGCGACCTGCACGCGCATCCCGAGCTCGGTTTCGAGGAGGTCCGCACCGCGGGAATCGTCGAGCGGCAGTTGCAGGCGCTCGGAATCGAGACGCATGCGGGGATCGGCCGCACCGGCGTGGTCGGCGTGTTGCGCGGGCGTCCCGCAGCCGGGCGCGCATCGTCGCCCCGGACCATCGGCCTGCGTGCCGACATGGATGCGCTGCCGATCGTCGAACACAACGCGTTCGCGCACCGCTCGTCGCATCCGCACCGGATGCACGCGTGCGGGCACGACGGCCACACGACGATGCTGCTCGGCGCGGCGCGCCACCTCGCGGCGACGCGCAACTTCGATGGCACCGTCCACCTGATCTTCCAGCCGGGCGAGGAGGGACACGCCGGCGCGCGCGCGATGATCGAGGACGGCCTCTTCGACCGCTTCCCGTGCGACGCGGTCTATGCGATGCACAACTGGCCGAGCCTGCCGGCCGGGACGATCGGCGTCGCCGACGGCCCGATGATGGCCGCGGCCGACCGCTTCGAGATCGTCATCACCGGCCGCGGCGGGCACGGCGCGCATCCGTACCTGACGGTCGACCCGGTGGTGGTCGCGGGCCACGTCATCACCGCCGTGCAGAGCATCGTGTCGCGGAACGTGAGCCCGATCGACTCGGCGGTCGTCACGATCGCCGGCATGCAGGCGGGCGACCTGGACGCGTTCTCGGTCATCCCCGGCGAGGTCCGGCTGGTCGGCACCGCGCGCAGCTTCAAGGCGTCGGTGCAGAGCGCGATCGAAGCACGCCTCGCGACGCTCTGCGAATCGATCGCCACGGCCTTCGGCGCGACGGCGCGCTGCACGTACACCCGGCTCTATCCGGCCACGATCAACTCGTTGGCCGAGGCGCGCTTCGCCGGCGACGTCGCCGAATCGCTGGTCGGCGCAGCGAATGTGATCCGCGACCTGCCGCCGTCGATGGGCGCCGAGGACTTCTCGTTCATGCTGCAGCAGCGACCCGGCGCCTATCTGCGGCTCGGGCAGGGCGGCGCCGATGCCGGCGCGTTCCTGCACAACACGCGTTACGATTTCAACGACGACGTGCTGCCGATCGGTGCGGGGTTGCTGGCGGCGCTGGCCGAGCGGGCGATGCCGCGGTGAATGCTGCCGTACGCGCAATTGGCCATCGTCGACCCGAGCAAGGTCAGGGACTATCTGCTTTCGGCCTCGCACCCGGTCGGCCGCTTCAAGGCCGCTGTCTTCACGCGCTTGGGGTATCGGCAGGATGAATGGACCGTCCTGCAGGCCGACCTGCTCGCGCTCGCTCGTCATGGAACAGCGTTGCTCGGTCGGTCCAGCATCCATGGGGTCAAGTACGAAGTGAGTGATACGCTGATCGGGCCGAACGGTCGTGCTGCAGTCGTCACGACGGTCTGGTTACTGAAACATGGCGAAAGCACGCCACGCCTGATCACTGCGTTCCCCGGATGACCATGTATCGACTGCTCGACATCGTCGCGTTGAAGCACGACCTGCCCGCAGCCGGCTTGCGCCGCGGTGACCTCGGTGCGGTCGTCGAGGTGCTGTCTTCGAACGGACTGGAAGTCGAGTTCGTCGCAGCCTCGGGACGGACCGAAGCCCTGCTGACGCTGACGACCGACGACATCCGCGCGGTTGGTGATCGCGATCTCATCGCCGTTCGCATGCTCGAGGCGAGCAAAGGCTGACGCTCATGCCGACTTGAATCGGTCGACCACCCTGTGCTTTTTCCTCCATGCGTTCGCTTGTCTGCCTCGAATCGTTCATTCGACGGCGGCTCTTTTGAAAGGAATCCACTCGTGACGCTCAAGCGCTTCCTCGTCGCGATTGCCGGCACACTCTGCCTCGGCCTCGCTCCCGGTACCCACGCCGCGACCTTCCGCTTCGCCAACCAGGGCGATCCGCTGTCGATGGATCCGCATTCGTTGAACGAGTCGCTGCAGCTCGCGTTCCTCAACAACATCTACGAGGCGCTGGTCGACCTCGACAAGAACCTGCAGCCGCAGCCGGCGCTCGCGACCGACTGGAAGCAGACGTCGCCGACCGTGTGGCGCTTCAACCTGCGGAAGAACGTGGCCTTCCACGACGGCACGCCGTTCACCGCCGACGACGTGATCTTCTCGTACCAGCGCGCGCTCGCCGACGGTTCCGACGTCAAGACCTACGTCGGCGCCATCGCGTCGATCAACAAGATCGACGACCACACGATCGACGTCGTCACGAAGCTGCCGTATCCGATCCTGCCGAACAACTTCACGCGCTGGATGATCTTCAGCAAGAAG
>CAXTDA010000281.1:0-5649 GCA_964242935.1 uncultured Burkholderiaceae bacterium
GCCGACGATCGCGACTTGCGGAAGGCTGACGCCGAAGTGGACGAGCCGTCCGCGCCGGTAGATCGCGATCGTCGGAAAATTCTCCACGTCGATGTCGCCGGCGAGATCGACATCGTCTTCGATGTCGATCCAGACGAACGTGGCGTCGCGCCGCGCCTTCGCCAGTCCTTCGAAGTCGCTGGCGAAGCCGGCGCAGGTGCCGCACCACGCGGCGCAGAGGCCGACGACGAGAAACGGATGTTCGTCGAGCGCGCGCCTCAGGTCGGACGGGCGATTCGACGACGAAGTGAAGACGTGCGGATGCATGCCGGTCTCCGACCCGGCCCTGCAGGCGCGGGAATCAGCGGGCGCGCCAGTCTACCCGCCGACGCCCGTCGACCACGCAGTCCGTCAGCCGGATTCAGAACCACGCCCGCTCCGCCCGCTTCCTCGAATGGATCGCGAGCGGGACGTCGAACAGCACGGTCGCGGACGGGTTGCCGCGTCCTTCGGCCGTGACGACCGCGGAGCCGGCCGAGTCGAACGTGTAACTCGAACCGGCATCGACGAAGACGTCGTCGAGCGACCCTTCCTGCGTGATCCAGACGCGGCCCTCGAGCACGCGAAGCGAACGTCCGATGCCGTCGGTGATGTTGAGCAAGGCGCCGTTCGTCAGGTTGAGCGGCGCGCGGTCGAGATTGAATCGCATGAAATCCTCCGTGTTGTTGTCCGCATCTTCCTCGGACAGCACCCCGTCCTCAACCGATTTGATTTATCGTCTCGCTTTAGAAATTCTCAACGCCACCTTTCTCGATGAAGCTTCCTCCGCTCAATGCAGTCCGGGTCTTCGAGAGCGCGGCCCGGCACGGCAGCATGCGCCGGGCCGCCGAAGAGCTCTTCGTGACGGCGGGGGCAGTCAGCCAGCAGGTGCGTCTCCTCGAAGAGCACTTCGGCGTGCCGTTGCTCGAGCGCCGGCCGCGCGCGTTGCTGATGACGCCGGCCGGGCAGGAATTCTATGCGGCGGTCTCGCGTCACCTGCGCGGCATCGCGCAGGCCGCCGAGCTCGTCCGGCCCCGCGACCGGCAGATCGCGCTCACCGTCGCGCCGGACTTCGCGTCGCGCTGGTTGATGCCGCGGCTGTCCGCGTTCGCCGCGCTCGACCCGCAGGTGGAAGTCCGCATCGACGCGTCGTTCGTCCTCGCGGATTTCGACCGCGACGGATTCGACCTGGGAATCCGCACGGCGAACGAGCCGCCGGCCGGCCTGCACTTCCGCCGTCTGCTGCAGCAGAAGGTCAGGCCGTACTGCAGTCCCGCCTACTTCGCGAACCACCTGGCCGCCCAGCAGGCGGGGGACGGCTGGAAGCGCGCCCGGCTGCTCCACGAGAGCCATCCCTACGACCTGTGGGCACCGTGGTTCGCCGCCCGCGGCCTCGGCGAGACGAATGCGGAGGTCGGGCTCTACTTCAGCCACGGATCGCTGGCGATCCTGGCCGCGATCGACGGCGAAGGCCTGACGTTGCAGCCACCCGAATACGTCGTCCGCGAGGTCGCTTCGGGCGCCCTGGTCGCCGCCGACGACGGCCTCTTCGAAAGTGGCCTCGGCTACTATCTCGTCTGGCCGCGGCGACCGCTGAAGCCCGACGCGGAGCGCTTCAAGGACTGGATCCTGAGCGTCGTCGCGGACGCGCCGCCCACCGCGGCCTACGGCGCGCGCCAGAAGCCCCTTCCCGCATGACGAAGTTCGACGAAGCACCGTCTTCCGACGGCTGGCGATGGCTGCGACCGGTCGGTCGACAGCCCGGCGTCTTCATCGCGTCGATCGTCGCCATCGGTCTGGTTGTTTCGGTCGCTGCCGCGGTCCTGTTGGCGGCGGAGGCGGCGCGGGTCCAGGTCGCTCGTCTGGTCGGCGGAACGCAGTTCGCTGCGGTGCTCGGATCGCAGGTGACCCGGGTCGATGCAGAAGCGATGCGCGGCAGCCTGGAGGCGATTCCGCTCGTCGGCGCGGTACGGCTGCAGACGCGCGAGCAAGCGCTCACACGGCTGGTCGATTCGTCGTCGCTCGTCGGTGGACCGCAACGAAACCCGCTACCCGACCTCTGGGTGCTGACCGTCCGCGAACCGGATACGGATGCCGCGCTGAGATCGTTCGCCGACGATCGCGCTTGCCTCGAGCAGACGCTCACCGCGATGCCGGGTGTCGCGTCGGTGCGGGTCGATCGCGAGTGGGTCGGGTTCGTCGACCGTTGGGTGGCGACCGCGCTTCGCACGCTGCCCGCGGTCCACGGCGTGACGCTCGGCGCGCTGGCGACGATCGTCTTCTGCATCGCGTTCGTCGCCGGTCGCACGTTCGGCACCGACGGGCAATCGACGGGTGTCGGGCCGGCGATCGTGTTCGGGGCGTCGGCAGCACTTCTCGGCATTGCCCTCGCCGCTGCCCTCGGCGCCGCGATCGGGAACGTCGTCGACGGCGCGACACTCGAACGCGCCGGGTTGCAACCGGTGCTTCGCGCCGGCCTCGATTCGCCGCTCGTCGGACTGGTCGCGGCGGCGCTCGTCGCCTCGGCGGTCGGCACGCTCGTCGGCCGTTGGCGATAGCGACCGACGATCGATCGATAGAAAGGATGTCGGTTGAACTATTGTGCGGCGCGGTCGTCTGAGCTTAGCACTCCGCATCCGAGAGTGCTAAGATCGCCCGCAGAAAGGAAACTCAATGGCTGATTTCGCTTTGTCGAAGGACTGGGGTTTCGGGCGGCCGGGCGTTGCCGGCGCCGGCACGATGATGATGGCCGTCTCCAACCCGGGCGCGCTCGGGACGATCGACTCGTATATCCAGGCCGTCAACCGGCTGCCGCTGCTGTCGGCCGAGGAAGAGCGCGAGTATGCGGTGCGTTTTCGCGACGACGAGGATCTCGAAGCGGCCCGCCGCCTGGTGCTGTCGCATCTGCGGCTCGTCGTCTCGATCGCGCGCGGTTATCTCGGATACGGCCTGCCGCACGGCGATCTGATCCAGGAGGGCAACGTCGGCTTGATGAAGGCGGTCAAGCGCTTCGATCCGGAACGCGGCGTGCGCCTGGTGTCGTTCGCGATGCACTGGATCAAGGCCGAGATGCACGAGTACATCCTGAAGAACTGGCGGCTGGTGAAGGTCGCGACGACGAAGGCGCAGCGGAAGCTCTTCTTCAACCTGCGCTCGCACAAGACCGGCTTGCAGACGTTCACGCCGGCCGAGGTGGACGCGCTCGCGAAGGAACTGAACGTCAAGCGCGAGGAAGTCATCGAGATGGAGACGCGCCTCTCGGGCGGCGACATCGCGCTCGAGGGACAGGTCGACGACGGCGAGGAAGACTTCGCGCCGATCGCCTACCTGAAGGACGAGAACAACGAGCCGACGCAGGTCCTCGAGATCAAGCGCCGCGACCGCATGCAGACGGACGGCATCGCCGCGGCACTCGACAAGCTCGACACCCGCAGCCGGCGGATCGTCGAGGCGCGCTGGCTGGCCGAGGACGCGGACGGCAAGGTCGGCAGCGCGACGCTGCACGACCTGGCCGGCGAGTTCGGCGTGTCGGCCGAACGCATCCGCCAGATCGAGGTGGCGGCGATGAAGAAGATGAAGGCGGCGCTGGTCGAATATCAGTAGGCCTTGGTCGGCGGAAAAAAGCCCCTCGATCGATCGAGGGGCTTTTTTTATGGCAGCAGGTGCTCGCCGGCGAACAGGCTCGCGAGCGTCTCGCGGTCGCGCACCAGGTGGGCCGACGACCCGTCGACGATGACTTCGGCGGCCCGGGGCCGGCTGTTGTAGTTCGAGCTCATCGTCATGCCGTAGGCGCCGGCGGACAGACAGGCGATCACGTCGCCCTCGGCGATCGCCAGCGACCGGTCGCGCGCCAACCAGTCGCCCGACTCGCAGACCGGGCCGACGAGGTCCCAGACCCGTTCGGCTTCCGTCGACGACGCGGTCGCGGGGACGAACGCGTGCCAGGCGTCGTACAACGCCGGCCGCAACAGGTCGTTCATCGCGGCGTCCACGACCGCGAAGTTCTTCGTGCTGCCCGGCTTCAGCACCAGCGTCCGCATCAGCAGCGCGCCGGCATTGCCGACCAGTGATCGACCCGGTTCGAACAGCAGCCGGATCGGCTTGCCGCCGTAGCGTTCGTCGCGCCAGCGGTCGACGCGGTCGAAGACGCGCGCCAGGTAGGTCGCGACGTCGATGGTCTCCCCCCCGCCGTCGCCGTAGTCGATGCCGATGCCGCCGCCGAGATCGAGATGCGCGATCGGGATGCCGCGTCGTTCGAGCGCGTCGACCAGTTCGATCAGCTTCTCGAGCGCGTCCAGCAACGGACCCGCGTCGAGCAGCTGCGAACCGATGTGGCAGTCGATGCCGACGACCGACAGGCCCGCCGTCCGCGCCACCGCGTCGTAGGCATCGAGCGCGTCGTCGTAGGCGATGCCGAACTTGCTTTCCTTGAGCCCGGTCGCGATGTACGGATGGGTCCGCGCGTCGACATCGGGGTTGACGCGAAGCGAGACCGGCGCCGGCCGGCCGGCCTCGATCGCAACCGCCGACAGCTGGCGCGCCTCGGAGCGCGATTCGAGGTTGAAGCAGCCGATCCCGGTCTCGAGCGCGGACCGCATTTCGGCGCGCGTCTTGCCGACGCCCGAGAAAATGACCTGTTCCGGGCGACCGCCGGCGGCCAGCACGCGCTCGAGCTCGCCGCCGGAGACGATGTCGAAGCCGGCCCCGGCCGCTGCGAAGAGGCCGAGCACGGCCAGGTTCGAGTTCGCCTTGACGGCGTAGCAGACGGTCGCTCCCCCGCGCGCCGTCCGCGAGCGGAGCGGCACGGCATAACGCTCGAACGCGGCGAGCAACGCCGCCTTCGAGTAGACGAACGTCGGCGTGTCGAAGCGATCGGCGATCGCGTTCGCGGAGACGCCTTCGACGAACAACCGGCCGTCGCGATACGCGAACTGCGGCGGAAGCGTCATCGACGCTTGTCCGGATTTTCCTTGTCGGGCAGGTACAGCGGCCCGCGCTGCCCGCAGCCGGCCGCGCCGACGCCGATGGTCGCGAGCAGGGCCGCTACAATCAACGCCCGGGCGACGGCCCTGATGGCGTCGTGATGCCGCATCGCATTTTCCTCATTCGAAGAGCGGTTGCCTCGAAGCGGGGCACGCCCCGCTCGCCCCGCGCCGCCGAGCGACACTAACATGACCGACCCCACCGGTTCCGGCGCGTTCCGCGAGCGCGCGGAGCGCCTGCTCGCCAATCTCGAATCCGCGATCGACGGCGTCGCCGACGACCTCGACATCGACGTGCTGCGGACCGGCAACGTCGTCACGCTCGCGTTCGAGAACGGCCACCGCCTGATCGTCAACAGCCAGGAGGCCGCGGGCGAGATCTGGCTCGCGGCGCGATCGGGCGGATTCCACTATCGCTGGAACGAGGACGCCGGCGGCTGGCGCGACACGCGGTCGGGCGAGGACCTCCGCACCGTGTTGTCGCGGCTGATCGAGATCGAGTCGGGCGTCGCGCCGACCCTGAGACTCTGACTGCACCCGACTACGCGCCGAACGGACGATCGCGCGGATCGTCGTACTTCGGCGGCGCCGGGCGCGCCGGCTCGACCGGCCGGGCGGGCTCGTCACGCGGCTCCGGGCTCGTCGGTGA
>CAXTDA010000282.1:0-5617 GCA_964242935.1 uncultured Burkholderiaceae bacterium
GGACATCTCGGACCGCGTGGTCGTGCTCGACTACGGGAAGAAGATCGGCGACGGCACGCCCGACGAGGTGCGGCGCAACCAGGACGTGATCGACGCGTATCTGGGGGTGGTCCATTGAACGTGGCCCGGGCGCGCTGATGCAGTTCTTCCTCGAGGTGCTGATCGGCGGCCTGCTCGCGGGCGTCATGTACTCGCTCGTCGCGCTCGGCTTCGTGCTGATCTACAAGGCGTCGGGCGTGTTCAACTTCGCGCAGGGGGCGATGGTGTATTTCGCCGCGCTGTCGTTCGTCGGCATCCTCGCGAAGGGCGTCCCGTTCGGCTTCGCGCTGGTCCTCGCGCTCGGCATCATGATCGTCTTCGCGGTGGTCACCGAACGCTTCGTGCTGCGGCCGCTCGTCAACCAGCCGCCGATCTCGCTGTTCATGGCGACGATCGGTCTCGCGTTCTTCCTGGAGGGGCTCGGGCCGTTCCTGTGGGGCAACGAGAGCCACGAGATCCGCCTCGGCATCCCCGACGAGCCGCTGCCGTACTTCCTCGACAAGTACAACATCGCGATCTCGACGTTCGACCTCGCGGCGGCCGTCATCGCCGGCGTGCTGGTCGCGAGCCTCGCGCTGTTCTTCCAGAAGACGAAGATCGGCCGCGCGCTCCGCGCGGTCGCCGACGATCACCAGGCGGCGCTGTCGATCGGCATCCCGCTGCAGGTGATCTGGATGATCGTGTGGGGCGTCGCCGGCTTCGTCGCGCTGGTCGCGGGGTTGCTGTGGGGCGCGCGGAACGGCGTCCAGCTCGCGCTGGTCGCGGTGGTGCTGAAGGCGCTGCCGGTGCTGATCCTCGGCGGCTTCACGTCGGTGCCGGGGGCGATCGTCGGGGGGTTGATCATCGGGAGCACCGAGAAGCTGGCGGAGATCTACATCGGGCCGCTGGTGGGTGGGGGACTGGAGAGCTGGTTCCCGTACGTGCTCGCGCTGGTGTTCCTGCTGGTCAGGCCGGAAGGGTTGTTCGGCGAGCGGCACATCGATCGGGTGTGACGATGCAGGAGCTCGAGTTATTCATCAGATCTCGTCGTCCCCGCGAAGGCGGGGACCCAGCGGCGTTGCCGTTCGCTCGTACGACGCTGGGTTCCCGCCTGCGCGGGAACGCCGGAGAAGAGATCTGCGACACCTCTCCGCTTCGTCGTCCGGGCGCAGGCCGGGACCCAAGTTGCTCGTCCAACGCGGATGCACGGACTTGGGCCCCGGCCTTCGCCGGGGCGACACATTCGAGTGCGGTGCAGCGCTGATGCTCTACCGCGAAGCCGGCCAGTTCAAGACGTCGTACGCCGCCGATCAGCAGCTGCTGCCGATCCGCCAGGACCGCATCGCCTTCTTCACCCTGCTCGCGGTCGTGTTCGTGATCGTGCCGCTGTTCGTCAGCGACTACTGGTTCAGCGCGTTGCTGATCCCGATCCTGATCTTCTCGCTCGCGGCGATCGGTCTCAACATCCTGACCGGCTACGCGGGGCAGTTGTCGCTCGGCTCCGCGGCGTTCATGGCCGTCGGCGCGTTCGCCGCGTACAACCTCGTGCTCCGCCTGCCGTGGCTGCCGCAGGTCTTCTCGTTCCTGCTCGCCGGCGTCTGCGCGGCGGCGGTCGGCATCGCGTTCGGGCTGCCGTCGGTGCGCATCAAGGGCTTCTATCTCGCGGTCGCGACGCTGGCCGCCCAGTTCTTCGTGATCTGGGCGCTGCAGAAATTTCCCTGGTTCACGAACAACAGCGCGTCGGGCGTGATCAGCGCGCAGCCGGTCGTCTTCTTCGGCATCGCGATCGACTCGCCGGTCCGCAACTATCTGTTCGTGCTCGCCGTCGTGGCGGTGCTCGCGCTCGCCGCCAAGAACATGGCGCGGTCGAACACCGGACGCCAATGGATGGCGGTCCGCGACATGGACGTCGCGGCCGAGGTCATCGGCATCCCGCTGATGCGGACCAAGCTGCTCGCGTTCGCGATCAGCTCGTTCTACTGCGGCGTCGCCGGCGCGCTGTATGCGTACTGCTATATCGGTACGGTCGAGCCCGAGGCGTTCAACCTCGACATGTCGTTCCGCGTGCTGTTCATGATCATCGTCGGGGGCATGGGGACGATCATGGGCGCGTTCATCGGCGCGACCTTCTTCACGGTGCTGCCGATCTTGCTGTCGATCGTCATCCCGGGTCTCGCGGCCCTGCTGCACGTCAACTTCGACAAGGCCTCGCTGACCTACATCGAGTACATGATCTTCGGCGCGATGATCATCTTCTTCCTGATCGTGGAGCCGCACGGACTCGCGCGGCTCTGGCAGATCGGCAAGGAGAAGCTGCGCATCTGGCCGTTTCCCCATTGAGGATTCCATGACCGTCCGCTTCGATCTCGTCGACGACGCGATCTGCGTCGTGACCATCGACCGCCCGGCGCGGCGCAACGCGGTCGACGGCGCGACCGCCGCCGCGCTCCGCGCCGCGTTCGAGCGCTTCGAGTCCGACGACGCGCTGCGCGTCGCCATCCTGACCGGCGCCGGCGGACACTTCTGCGGCGGCGCGGACCTGACCGCGATCGGCGACCCGGCGCGTCGGAACGAGTTCGACACGGACGGCGGCGGTAGCGGACCGATGGGGCCGACCCGCATGGCGCTGTCGAAGCCGTCGATCGCGGCGGTCGAGGGCTATGCGGTCGCGGGCGGCCTCGAGCTCGCGTTGCTGGCCGACCTGCGCGTCGCGGCCGAGGACGCGGTGTTCGGCGTCTTCTGCCGGCGCTGGGGCGTGCCGCTGATCGACGGCGGCACCGTGCGCCTGCCGCGCTTGATCGGCATGGGTCGCGCGCTCGACCTGATCCTCACCGGCCGCGCGGTCGCCGCGCGCGAGGCGGAAGCGATGGGCCTCGTCAATCGCGTGGTCGCAGCCGGCGATGCGCTCACGACGGCGCTCGACCTCGCGCGGGCGATCGCGGCGTTCCCGCAACGGTGCATGCTCGCCGACCGGCGGTCGGCCTATGAACAATGGGACCTGCCGCTCGCGACCGCGCTTCGCGACGAAGGCGTGCGCGGCGTTCCGATCGTCGCGGCCGAAGGCGAGGCCGGCGCGGCCCGCTTCGCAGCCGGTGCCGGCCGTCACGGCGTGTTCGCGGAGGGCCGATGAGGTTCCGGATTCGTTCGAAGTGAAGTTCGAAGGCAGGGCGAGCGACATCGCCGTTCCTGCCGCATACCCCAGTCAGGAGACAACCATGTCCACCAGCAAGAGCATCAAGGCGGTCTGCGCCGCGGCCCTGTCGATCGCGGCGCTGACCGCGAGCGCGCCGACGTTCGGGCAGGCCAACGAGCAGTTCGTCAGCGTGCTGTCGTTCCGCGTCGGGCCGTACGGTCCGGCCGGCGTCGGTATCTTCGGCGGCTTCATCGATTACATGACGTACATCAACGCCAAGGAAGGCGGGGTCGGCGGCGTGAAGCTGACCTGGGAGGAATGCGAGACCGAGTACGCGGCCGCGCGCGGCGTCGAATGCTACGAACGGCTGAAGACGAAGAGCCCGACGAAGGGCACGATGATCCATCCGGTGTCGACGCCGATCACCTACGCGCTGCTCGACAAGACGGCGACCGACAAGGTGCCGCTGGTGCAGACCGGCTACGGCCGCACCGACACGATCGACGGCCGCTACTTCCCGTGGGCGTTCCCGTTGATCACGACCTATCCGATGCAGGCGACCGCGATCGTCAAGTTCCTCAACGCGAAGGAGAAGGGCAACCTGCGCGGCAAGAAGATCGCGTACCTGTATCTCGACTCGGCGTACGGCAAGGAACCGATCACCTACCTGCAGGCCGAGTCGAAGGTCAACGGCTTCGAGCTGACGACGATCCCGATCACGGCGCCGGGTACCGAACAGGGCGCGCAATGGCAACAGATCCGCCAGAACCAGGCCGACTACGTGATCTTCTGGGGCTTCGGCGTCATGAACGCGTCGGCGATGCGCGCCGCGCAGAAGGTCGGCTATCCGCGCGACAAGATCATCGGCAGCTGGTGGGCCGGGTCCGAGGAGGACACCGTGCCGGCGGGTGAAGCGGCGAAGGGCTACATGTCGGCCGCGATGAACGTCTCGGGCAAGACGCCGCTGATCCTCGACATCGAGAAGACGCTGTATGGAAGCACGCCCACCGGCAACATGCAGGACCGCTCGAAGATCGGCGGCATCAACTACAACCGCGGCGTCGTGATCGGCCTGATCACGGTCGAGGCGTTGCGGGTCGCGCAGGCCAAGTACGGCAGGAAGGTGATGGACGGCGAGCAGGTGCGCTGGGCGCTCGAGCACCTGAACATGTCCGACACGCGCTTGAAGGAGCTCAATGCGTCGGGACTGATGCCGGCGATGACGACGAGTTGCGCGGACCACGAAGGGTCGGGGAAGATCAAGGTCCAGCAGTGGGACGGCGGCAAGTGGGTGCTCGTCTCGGACTGGATCGAAGGCAACCGGCAACTCGTGCGCCCGCTGCTGGAGCAGTCGGCGATCGACTACGGGAAGAGCAAGAACATCACGCCGCGGGATTGTTCGAAGGAGGGTTGAGGGGGATGCGTGTTGGACAGTGCGGCTCGGCGATGAGTCATCACCCACTTCTTCGTCGTCCCCGCGGAGGTGGGGACCCAGCGTCTTCGACGATGGCGCATGTGGCACGAACGCCGCTGGGTTCCCGCGTTCGCGGGAACGACGAAATGGCGAGGTGCTCTCGGTCTCCAATCTTGTCGTCCCGGCGAAGGCCGGAACCCAAGTGGTCGTTTTGAAACTGGAGGACGAACTTGGGCCCCGGCCTTCGCCGGGGTGACAAAGCACATGGCCGCACTTCCCATCCGAGGCGCTACACCATCCGCCCCCCTCCTCGCCGTCAACAACATCGAGGTCATCTACGACCACGTCATCCTGGTGTTGAAGGGCGTCTCGCTGACCGTGCCGAAGGGCCGCATCGTCGCGTTGCTCGGCGCGAACGGCGCCGGCAAGACGACGACGCTGAAGGCGATCTCGAACCTGTTGCGTGCCGAGCGCGGCGACGTGACGAAGGGGTCGATCGAGTTCGAAGGCGACCGCGTCGACCGGCTGACGCCGAACGACCTCGTCAAGCGCGGCGTGATTCAGGTGATGGAAGGACGCCACTGCTTCGCGCACCTGACGATCGAGGAGAACCTGCTGACCGGCGCGTACACGCAACGCGTCGGCCGCGCCGCGCTCGCCGAGCAGCTCGAGCGCGTCTACGCCTACTTCCCGCGCCTGAAGATCCGCCGGACCAGCCAGGCCGGCTACACGTCCGGCGGCGAACAGCAGATGACCGCGATCGGCCGCGCGTTGATGGCGCGGCCGTCGATGATCCTCCTCGACGAGCCGTCGATGGGGCTCGCGCCGCAGATCGTCGAAGAGATCTTCGCGATCGTCCGCGACCTGAACCGGAAGGAGGGCGTGTCGTTCCTGCTCGCCGAGCAGAACACGACGGTGGCCCTGTCGAACGCCGACTACGGCTACATCCTGGAGAACGGCCGCGTCGTGATGGACGGCGACGCGGCCGCGCTGGCCGCGAACGAGGACGTCAAGGAGTTCTATCTCGGCGTCGCGGGCGGCGACCGGAAGAG
>CAXTDA010000283.1:0-5614 GCA_964242935.1 uncultured Burkholderiaceae bacterium
CGAACGGGATGGCGCAGACGCTCGCGGGCGCGATCTCGACCGCGTTGAACCAGCCGGCGCAGGCCGAGCAGCATCTGCGCGCCGCGATCAAGATCAGTTCCGGCAACCTCTACGCGCGAAAGCTGCTCGGCAGCCTGTACCTGCGCCAGCGGCAGCCGCAGAAGGCCGAAGAAATCCTGCAACCCGCCCTCGCGGCGGCGCCGAACGACGCGACGCTGATCAGCCTCGCCGGCGAGGTCGCGCTGCTGAAGGGCGACTTCACGACCGCGTCGAAGAACTTCGACAAGGCGGGCAAGATCAATCCGGCCGACGCCAATGTGCGCACGCAGGGCGCCGCCGTCGAGTTCGCGCGCGGCGACGAGGCGGCCGGCTTCGCGGAGCTCGAGGCGGCGTCGAAGGCGAGCGTCAACAATCCCAATCCGGACATCGCGCTCGTCCTCGCGCGCGTCCAGCGAAAGCAGTTCGACCAGGCATTGGCCGCGTGGAACGTGCTCCAGAAACGCCAGCCGGACAACCCGCTGACCTACAACCTCCGCGCGGCGATCGACATGGGCCAGTCGAACCTCCCGGCCGCCCGCAAGGCGCTCGAGAAGTCGGTCGAGTTGCAGCCCACCTACTTCCCCGCCATTGCGAACCTCGCCGCGCTCGACCTTCGCGAGAAGAATGTCGACGGCGCGCGCCAGCGCTACAAGCAGCTGATCGCGAAGGATCCGGGCAACCTCTCGGCGCTGCTCGCGCTCGCGCAGATCGAGAACGCCAACGGCGCGTCGAGCGAGACGGTGGTCGCGTTGCTGAAGGAGGCGCGGCGCGCGAACCCGAACTCGGAGCTCGCCGTATCCGCGCTGTCGAGCTACTACGCGATGAAGAACGACCCGAAGCAGGCGCTGGCGGTCGCGCAGGAAGGCCTCGCTTCGGCGCCGGACAGCCCGCGCTATCTCGAGATGGTCGGCCAGCTGATGTTGCAGACCGGGAGCGCGGACCAGGCGGTCACCGCGTATCGGAAGCTCGCGGCGACCAATCCGGAATCGCTGGAATACCAGATTCGCCTCGGCCAGGCCCAGCTCGCGGCAGGACAGAGCGAGGTCGCGTTGCAGACGTTCGGCGGCGCACTCAAGTCGCGGCCCGACGCCTACCCGGCGCAGGCCGCCGCGGTCAGCGCGATGCTGCGGGCCGGCAAGGCCAACGAGGCCGCAAGGCTGGTCGCCGACATCCGGCAGGTCGCGCCGAAGTCGCCGGTCCTGCCGGAGCTGGACGCCGACCTCAAGTTCGCGTCGAAGCGGTACGCCGAAGCCGCCGGGGCCTACCGGAAGATCCTCGCGCAGACCCCGTCGTCGAACCTCGTGATCAAGAGCTATTCGGCGATGACGCTCGACGGCAAGCGTACCGAGGCCGACGCCTTCGTGAGCGACTGGATCAAGGCGCATCCGAAGGACCTGCCGATCCGGCTGTTCGATGCCGACCTGGCGTTGCGGGCGAAGGAATTCGGACGCGCCGCGCAGAGCTACAAGGCGGCGCTGGAGGCGCAGCCGAACGACCCGCTGTTGCTCAACAACCTGGCGTGGGCGTTGTGGCAGCAAAAGGATCCGCAGGCGGTCGGCTACGCGCAGAAGGCGAGCGAGCTCGCGCCGGACAATCCGGCGATCGCCGACACGCTCGGGTGGATGCTGGTCGAGCAGGGCCAGACGAAGAAGGGCCTCGAACTGCTGACGAAGGCGAGCGCCGGCGCACCGCAGCAGCGCGACATCGCGCTGCATCTCGCGAAGGCCCAGTTGAAGGACGGCCAGAAGGACGCGGCCCGCGGCACGCTGCAGGCGCTCGTCAAGGCGGCGCCCGAGAGCCCCGAGGGCAAGGAGTCGAAGGATCTGATCGCGACGCTCTGACGCGCCGGGATCGGGCCGGATCGCCTCGACGCCCCGCTCGCTCTCGGGGCGTCTTTTTCGTCGCCCGCCGCGACGGCGCGAACGCCGGGCCGATCGCGCGGTCCCTCGTGCTCTCCGTCCACGACCGATGCCCCGATGACCGAACGACTCCGTCTCCTGTTCGCACTGGCGATCGCCGCCGTCGCGCTCCCGCTGCAGGCGGCGCTGCCGCTCGCCGACGTCAGGCTGCCGCCGGGTTTCACGATCGAGCTCGTCACCGACCGGGTGCCCAACGCGCGCGAGATGGCGCTCGGCGCGTTCGACGGCGGCCGCGGCACGCTTTTCGTCGGCAGCAGCGCCGCGGGCAAGGTCTACGCCGTGACGCTCGATCGCGGCCGCGGATCGGCCGTTCGCAGCATCGCGTCCGGACTCGCGATGCCGGTCGGGGTCGCGTACCGGAGCGGGTCGCTGTACGTCTCGGCGATCTCGCGCATCGTTCGCCTCGACGGGGTCGACGGCGACCTCGACCGGCTGCCGCCGCCGGTCGTCGTCACCGACCGCTTCCCGAGCGAGACGCACCACGGCTGGAAGTTCATCGCGTTCGGTCCCGACGGCGACCTGTACGTGCCGGTCGGCGCCCCGTGCAACGTCTGCGAGCGCGACGAGGACCGCTACTACAACATCCAGAAGATCAAGGTGGACGGCGGCGCGCCGTCGGTCGTCGCGCGCGGCGTCCGCAACACGGTCGGCTTCGACTGGAACCCGGCCGACGGTTCGTTGTGGTTCACCGACAACGGGCGCGACCTGCTCGGCGACGACATTCCGGCGGACGAACTCGATCGCGTTCCCGCGAACTCGGCGGCCGTGCCGCACTTCGGCTTTCCGTACTGCCATCAGGGCGACATCGCCGACCCCGAGTTCGGCGGCAAGCGGCCGTGCTCGCAGTTCGTCGCGCCGGGCGCGAAGCTCGGCGCGCACGTGGCGGCGATCGGGATGCGCTTCTATACGCCCGCGGCGAGCGCGGCCGAGGCGTTCCCGGCCGCATGGCGAGGCGGCGTCTTCATCGCCGAGCACGGATCGTGGAACCGCTCGAAGAAGAGCGGCTACCGCATCGTCCATGTCGCGATCGACGGGCCGACGGCCGGGCGCCAGACGGTCTTCGCCGATGGCTGGCTGCATGCCGACGAGTCGGTCTCCGGCCGGCCGGCCGACGTCTTGCCGATGCCGGACGGGTCGCTGCTCGTGTCCGACGACCAGGCCGGGGCGATCTACCGCATCCGCTACGCGCCGCGTTGAACGCGCGGCCGGTCGCCGACGGGCGTCGTCGCCGCGTGCGGCAGCTCCCCGGTCGGACGTTCGTCGCGTTCGTCGCGATCGTCATGGCCGTCGGCGGCGGCTGCGTCGCGCCCGGTCCGCCGCATTCACAACCGGCGGCCGACGCATCGATCGCGCTCCGGCTGATCGGGAAGCAGGTCCTCGCGCATCGGATGCAGTTCGGCGGCACCACCGTCGGCGGGTTGTCGGGCATCGACTACGACGCCGGGGCCGACCTCTACTACCTGATCAGCGACGACCCGTCGGCGTTCTCGCCGACGCGCTTCTACACGGCGCGTCTGTCGATCGACGCGGATCGCTTCGACGACGTGGCGTTGCAGACGGTCGTCCCGCTGCGTCGGGCGGACGGCTCGACGTTCCCGGCCGGTGCCGCCGACGCGGAGGCCGTCCGCCACGACCCGGCGACGAAGACGCTCGTCTGGACCAGCGAGGGCGGCCACGATCGCGCGGGAACCGTGCAGCCGTTCGTGCGGCGGTCGGGGCTCGACGGCCGGGCGATCGGCAAGATCCCGCTCCATCCGATGTTCCGCTTCGACGCCGCGCGCGGCCCGCGCGACAACCTCGTCTTCGAGGGCGCCAGCCTCTCGCCCGACGGTCGGTCGCTGTGGGTCGCGATGGAGGGACCGCTCCGGCAGGACGGAGCGCCGCCGACGTTCCGCCACGGCGCCTGGTCGCGGATCACGCGACACGACCGGGACGTGGTGCCGACCGACCGCGGCTTCGGGCCGGTGGCCGCGCAGTTCGCCTATCGCATCGACCCGATCCCGGGCGACGGCGCCTGGACCCCGCTGTATGCGCAGAACGGCGTCGCCGAGATCCTCGCGACCGACGCGCGACATCTGCTCGTGCTCGAACGCGCGCTGGTGCTCGGCGCCGGCTGGCGCATCCGGCTCTTCGAAGCGGACTGGAGCGGCGCCACCGACGTGAAGGCATTCGACGCGTTGCCCGAGGCCGACGGTCCCACATCGTTCGTGCCGATGACGAAGCGGCTCGTGCTCGACTTCGACACGCTCGGTATCGGCATCGACAACCTCGAAGGCTTATGCTTCGGCCCCACGCTCGCGAACGGACACCGGACGCTGGTGTTCGTGTCCGACGACAACTTCAATCCCGGTCAGGTCACGCAGTTCGTCGCGTTCGAGATCCTGCCGCGCTGACGCATCGATCCGTTGATGGCATTCAGGAACAAGACGCTCGCGACGCTGCTCGCCGCCGTGGGCGGCACGTTCGGACTCCATCGCTTCTACCTGATGGGACCGCGCCGCGCGTGGCCTTGGCTCTATCCGGCGTTCTGCTGGACCCTGGTCCCGACGTTCGCGGGCTTCGTCGAGGCGCTCCGCTTCGCGGTGACGCCGGACGACCGCTGGGACGCGCGCTGGAACAGCGGCTCGTCGACCAGCAGCCGCTCCGGTTGGCCGGTGATCCTGCTCGCGGTGCTGACGATGCTCGGCGGCACGACGCTGCTGATGACGGTGCTGTCGTTCACGATCGGCCGCTTGGTCGGCTCGGGCGAGACGTTCTTCTCGTGATGCCGGTCAGTCGAACAGCCGGTGCTGCGGCGATCGTTCGCGAAGCGCCGCCGGCCGGACGAAGTGCGACGTGTCGAAGTGGCGGCGCTCGCGGTTGAGCCCGTGGCGGTCGCACACCGCGCGAAAGCGCTTCGCGATGAGCTCGGCCCAGATGCCCTCGCCGGTCATCCGCTTGCCGAACCGCGCGTCGTAGTCCTTGCCGCCGCGGAGGTCGCGGATGCGGGCCATCACGCGCCCGGCCCGCAGCGGGAAGTGCGCACGCAGCCACGTCTGGAACACGTCGTTCAGCTCCCACGGCAGCCGCAGGATGATGAAGTGCGCGCTGTGCGCGCCCGCGTCGGCGGCGGCCTCGACGATGCGCTCGATCTCGTGATCGTTGACGAACGGGATCACCGGCGACACGTTGACCGAGACCGGCACGCCGGCCTCGGCCAGCGTCCGCACGGTCCGCAGGCGCCGCGCCGGGCTCGCGGCGCGCGGCTCGAGCTTTCGCGACAGCTCGTGGTCGAGCGTCGTGATCGTCACCGACGCGCGCGCGAGGCGCTCCGCGGCGAGCGGCACCAGCAGGTCGAGGTCGCGTTCGATCAGCGACGACTTCGTGATCAGGCCGAACGGATTCCGCGCGGCGTGCAGCACCTCGAGCACCGACCGCGTGATCTTCAGGTCGCGTTCGATCGGCTGGTACGCATCGGTGTTGACGCCGACCGCGATGACGTCGGGCACGTACGACGCCTTGCCGAGCTCCTGCTCGAGCAACGCGGCGGCGTTGACCTTCGCGAACAGCCGCGTCTCGAAGTCGAGCCCCGGCGACAGGCCGAGGTAGCTGTGCGTCGGCCGCGCGAAGCAGTAGATGCAGCCGTGCTCGCAGCCGCGGTACGGATTGAGCGAGAT
>CAXTDA010000284.1:0-319 GCA_964242935.1 uncultured Burkholderiaceae bacterium
ACGATCTCGTGCGCCAGGATCTCGATCGCCCCGGACTTCATCGACGCGTTGACCGTTCCTTCGGGGCGCGCCCGGACCAGTCCACGGACCTCGATGCAGTATTCGTTCCGCAACGACTCGGCCGTGGCGAAGGTGGCGGCCCGGTCGGGATCGCAGACCACCTGCGCCATGCCCTCCCGATCGCGGAGGTCGACGAAGATGACGCCCCCGTGGTCGCGCCGGCGATGGACCCAGCCGGTCAGGACGACCGGCTGGCCGAGCTGTTCGGCGGTGACGCCGCCGCAGTAATGAGTGCGCATGGGAGCTCCGTGGAATGGAC
>CAXTDA010000284.1:329-5603 GCA_964242935.1 uncultured Burkholderiaceae bacterium
GTCGGGCGGCGAATCGCGCAGGGCGGACGGCGCCCGCGGCGGGTGCGCTCAGACCACCGGCTTCGGTGTGGTCAGGGCGGCGACCGGCAGGACGGCGTTCGGTCGTCCGCCGGGGGCGACGACGCCCATCGACACGACGAACTTCAGCGCCTCGTCGACGCTGATGTCGAGATCGATCACCTCGGCGACCGGCACGATCAGCACGTAGCCCGACGTGGGATTCGGGGCAGTGGGGACGTAGACGCTCGCATGCTCGCCGGCGAGCGTGCCGAGCAGCGGGCCGCCCGGGCTGCCGACCACGAAGCCCACGGTCCACGAGCCGGCGCGCGGGAACTCGACCAGCACGGGCTTCCGGAACGCCTGGCCGGAAGGCGACAGCAGGGTGTCGGACACCTGCTTGACGCTGGAGTAGATCGCCGACACGAACGGGATGCGGGTGACCAGCGCTTCCCACCACACGAAGAGCCGTCGGCCGATGAAGTTCCGCGCGAGGGCCCCGACGAAGAGGATGATCGCGAGCGTCAGGATCACGCCCATGCCGGGAATGTTGAACGGCGGCTCGGACCGGACGCGCGGCGGCAGCAGCAGCAGCGTCTGGTCGAGCGTCGTCACGATCAGGTTCAGGACCCAGAGCGTGATCCCGAGCGGGACGAGGATGACCAGTCCCGTGAAGAACGTTTTCTTCAGCACTAGCTCGACCCCGTCGCGGGCGGCGTCGCGGTCTTGGTCGGCTTCGAATCGCCTGTCGACTCGGTCGACGCGGCCGGTTTGGCCGGTGTCGGTGCGTCCGAGGGACTCGAGGCCGCCTTCGCCGGTTCGCCGTCGCTGCCCGTGGGCGCCGGTGCCGGCTCGCCGTCACCCTTCGATACACCCTTCGCCGGCTCCTTCGTCGCGGGGTTGCGGAAGTCGGTGACGTACCACCCGGAACCCTTCAACTGGAATCCCGCGGCCGTCACCTGCTTCCGGAGCGTCGATTCGCCGCACGACGGGCAGACGACGAGCGGCGGGTCGGACATCTTGCGGAGCAGGTCCTGCTCGAACCCGCAGGTGTCGCAGCGATACGAATAGATAGGCATCTGAAGACCGAAGGGCGCGCCCGTTGAGACGCGTGAGGCGGCGAATTATAAGGCGCGGCACGGAGACGAAAAAAAAGCGCCGGCGAAGCGGCGCTCTTTATCCGGCGAATCGACGGCTACTTGCCGTAACTCGTCTTCGCACTCTTCTGGCAGGTGTCCTTGGCAGCCCCGGCGAACGCGTCGCACTTCTCCATCGCGACCTTGTAATCCGCGTCGCGCTTGTCGTCCGCGGCATCGGCGCGGGCGACGCTCGCCTTCCCGCCGGCCTTCGCGTCGGCCTTGGTCCGCACCTGCGCCGCCTTCGCTTCCTTCAGGCACACGTCCTTCTCGTTGCCGGTCCTGGCGTCGCAACGTTGCTTCGCGACGTCGTAGTCGGCATCGGCCACCGTCGTGATCGCATCGACTCGTGCCTTCGGCGTCTGCTTGTAGTCCGCCTCGGCCATCGAGACCGTCCGGATGCGTGCGGCCTTCGCTTCCGCCGTGCAGATGTCCTTCGGGTTACCGGCCAGGCTCTTGCAGCGATCGGTCGCCGACTTGTACTCGGACTCGGCGCGATCCTTGGCCGCGTTGTAGGCCTCGCGCGTACCCGCGGCTTGCGCCGAAACGGCCAGGAGCAGGCCGACCACCGTACCACCCAGCATGCGCGTTGCGATCCACATCGGTCTCTCCTCCTTCTGATGGATCCCGGCTGGTCGTCTAACCGATGGAGCGAACGCCGCGTTCTCGAGCGGCATCCGCCTCGGCGCGACGGATCGGGATCCGGACGAGCTTGGCGCCCCATTGCACCTGATGCTTGACGAGGCCGTAGCGCGCCTGGAGTCGTCCGGTGGACTCGAACCGTTCGCCTTCGCTCACGATCCCGCGACGGTCTAGACGACGCCCGACGACCTGCAGCACGCGGCCGTACCACTGCTTGCACTGGCCGATCGAAATATCCCAGTTCATCGACGATCCTTCAAAAAATCCACAGCGGCAGATGCCGCCTCACATCCCACTTGCCGACAGGTGCGATCCCCAGCGGACCGCACGTCCGGTCGCGCGCGGAATGACGACCCGTCCGGGTCGCCCCCATGCGAGCGGCCGCTCTACTTCTTTGCCGCGTCCTGGATCTTCTCGCCGGTGCGTTCGACGTCCTTGCCGGCACCGGCGACCGTGTTGCAACCGGCCGCGAGAAACAGGGAACCGAGCAGGGTTGCCGCGATGAGTCGCTTCATGGCTGTCCTTCGAAGTGTGGGGAAAGGATGACCGTCAACGTCGCCTGACGACACCGACCAGCAACGAGATGACGAAAAGAACGACAAAGATGAAAAAGAGGATCTTGGCGATCTCGGCGGCTCCTGCGGCGATGCCGCCGAATCCGAAGACCGCTGCGATCAACGCAATGACGAAAAATACGGCGGCGTAATACAGCATGGGGCGCTCCTTGGATGACTCAAATCTTCATTGCGTTGGACTGCTCGTCGCTCTTCAGGCCGATCAGGACCTTCGGCAAATCGGAGAATTGCGTCGACTTGTCCAGAAAATAATCGGCCCCGAGCTGCTTCGAGTTGCGAAGGTATTCCTGCCGCGGGTAGTTCGTGAAGACGACGATCTTCGGCTTCGCATCGTCGCCCTCACCCCACTTCAACTGCGCGAGCACGTTCAGACCGTTTCCCTCCCGAAGCTTGATGTCGACGACCAGCGCCTCGGGCTTCAGGACGCGGATCTTCTGTACCGCCTCGCGTTCGCAATCCGCTGTGCCCACCAGGATCAGCGACGGCTGGTCGGAGATGGCTTCGGCAATTCTTTCGAGGAGAATCGGCGAATCCTCGATCACGAAAACGCGCAACGGCGTGTGCATGCTCACATTCAGGTTCAAGAGCGATACGGGATCCACCCTCAACCATGATCGCTTCCGGTGGCTGTCGGTGCAGGGCCTTCCAGCCTCCTTCAACACCGCGTCTAGCGTGGAGGCTGGCCCGGGTCGTCCGTATCGGTTCGTCCCTCGTTGGCGTGTCCGCCAACGTCTTAGTGTCCTTCGAAATGCAAAACGTCCCTCGAGAGGGACGTTCGAAGGATGCGATCGCCGGCCGACTACTGGATCAGCTCGTTCTTGATCGCGTAATACGTGAGGTCGGCGTTGGTCCGCAGGTTCATCTTCTCGAGGATGCGCGCGCGGTGCGTGCTCACGGTCTTGACCGACAGGAACAGTTCGTCGGCGATGTCCGACACGCTGTGCCCGGCAGCCAGCTTGCAGAACACCTCGAACTCGCGAGTCGACAGCTTCTCGTGCGGCGCACCGTGGACGTCGCTCGTGAAGGCGGTCGCCAGTTGCTGCGCGAGCGCCGGACTGACGTACTTCTTGCCGGTCAGGACCATGCGCACGGCCTTCAGGATCTCGGACGGCGGGCTGCTCTTCGCGATGTAGCCGTTCGCGCCGGCCTTCAGCACGTTCATCGCGTACTGTTCCTCGGCATGCATCGACAGGATCAGGATCGGCAGATCGGCCCGTTCGCCCCGCATCCGTCGCAGCACGTCGATGCCGCTCCGGTCGGGCATCGACAGGTCGAGCAGGACCCCATCGACCGGCCGGGCCCGCAACAACTCCAGCGCCTCGGTACCGCTCGCCGCCTCCGCGTCGACGACGATGTCGGTACACTCGGCGAAGATCTGCTTGAGGCCGGCACGCACGATCTGATGATCGTCAACCAGCATGATTTTCTTGATCAACGTGCGTTCCTCGGAGCCTGAATTAAAAGCGGAGCGATTGTAGCCCGATCCGAATTGCGCCTTGATCGAAGGGGGCCGAGCGTCGAACACTGCACGGCAGTCGGTCAGGCGAACGTCGCATGGGCCGGCAGGCCGGACGCCAGCGGCCCCACCACGCACGGCATGGCGCCGTGCAGCAGCGTCCCACCGTTCTTGCCCGGCCCGATCTCGATCCGGCCGTCGTACGCCAGCACCCGCTCGCGGATGCCGAGCAGGCCGTGGATGCCCGGCTTGTCTCGGTCGGCCTCGGTCAGGCCGATGCCGTCGTCCGCGATCTCGAACTCGATCTCGTCGCCGACTCGATAGGCATGCGCGGCGACCCGCGTCGCGCGCGAATGCCGCGCGACGTTGGACAGCGCTTCCTGGAACACGCGGAAGATGGCGATCGGGCAGCCCTCGTCGTTGCTGTCGAGGGCACCGCTGTGGTCGAACGTCGCCGCGATGCCGGTGCGCCGCGACCACTCATCGATGTATTGCTCGAGGGCCGGACCCAGCCCGAGGTTGTCGAGCAGGCTCGGCCGCAGGTCGCTGATCAGCTGCCGCTTCATCTCGATCGCGCTGCCGAGGAGGCCGAGGGTGCGTTCGAGCTTGCGTGCCTGCTCGGGATTGGTCGCCGCGATCTTGTCGCGCGTCCGCGAGACGTCCATGTTGATCGCGGTCAGGTAACTGCCGAAGTCGTCGTGGAGATCGCGCGCGATGACTTTCTTCTCGTGTTCGCGCACGTTGAGCAGGTGACGCGACAGGTGCGAAAGGTCGGCGGTGCGGTCGACCACGCGTTGCTCGAGCTCGGCGTTGCTCGCCTCGACGATGCGGAGCGCCGCGTCGCGTTGCCGCAGGAACCGCCGCGTCAGCAGGAAGAACGCGGTCAGCGCGAGGCCGACCAGCACGGTCGACGCGAGCGCGCGGCTCACGCCGCTCGTGTACGACGACGCAACGGCGGCGCGCTGCTCCGTCAGGATGCGGGACTCCTCTTCGAGCATCGACCGGAGCACTTCGCGGACCGCGGTCAGGCTGTTGGCGGTGTCGTAGCGCGCGATGAACGCGAGTGCGCCCGCCTGGCCTGACGTGCGGTAGACGTCGAGCGCGCGCTGCATGTCGTCGAACTGGGACGCCGCCAGCGCGCGCAACCGGTCGATGGAAGCGCGCTGCGTCCCGGTGTCCGACAACAGACGGCCGAGCTCGTCGAGCCGCGACGGAATGCGCTTCTGCATGTCGCCGAACGCCTCGAGATAGGCCGCGTTTCCCGTGATGATGTAGCCGCGCTGCGAGGTCTCGGCCACGTAGAACGTGTTGCCGATCTGGCGCACCTTCTCCAGTGCCTCGAGCGTCCGCGTGACGCGGCCTCCGCTCGCCTCGAGATCGCGGGCGTTCCGAAAATCGATGAAGGCGCTGGCCACGAGCAGCAGCATGGCCAGCCCATAAGCCACGAACAGCACGATCGGCGCTTCCC
>CAXTDA010000285.1:0-5550 GCA_964242935.1 uncultured Burkholderiaceae bacterium
CAGCATCGGGCTGTCGCCCGGGGCGAGGTGCGCAGCGCGCTCGATCGACGGCTTTCCGGCCGTATGCAGCGGAAAGCCGACGAAGACGAGTCCGCGCACGCCGGCGAGCGGCGCGGCCGCCTGCGCCCGCGACGTCATGCGACCGCCGCACGGACCGTTGCCTCTGCGGTGACGGCGTTGTCCGGTCGACCGCCGCCGCGTTCCATGAACGGAAACTGGTAGCGCAGCGACGCGACGTCGCGCTCACCGAGTCCGGCGGCGAAGCGCGCCATGAACGCATGGGTCATGCCGGCGCCCGCGCCGTGCGCGAACACGAGAAGCGCGCGCGCCGAGGCGGGGACGTCGAGCAACCCCGAGACGGCGCCGTGGTCGGGAACGTCGATCGTCAGCGGGAACATGCGGTGTGCGACGTGCGACGCCCTCGTGCGCGAATCGCGCCCGCCGGCTGACGCGACCCCGAAACGAAACGAGCCGCGCAAGGCGGCTCGTTCGATGCAGCGTTACTTCGCAGCGTACGTCGTCTTCAGCGCCGGCCGGAGCGCGGCAGCGCGGTGCGTCCGTTCAACGCGTCGATGAAGATCGCGAGCGGCGTCGCGCTGAACACATCGCGCAGCAGGACGCCGACGGCGTTCGAATCGGCGCGGCGCGCCTTGTGGGGATAAGTCGAGTGGATCACGGAGGTTCCTTTTTTTAATTACGGCACGATCGCAACTCAGGGGTATTCCCTAATTTTCAAGCTTGACCTTGGCGCCGACAGGGCTGGAAATGGCGGCCCGCGTTCGATCGCATCGGCCCGGACATGTTGCAATGCAACAAAACAGATTCTATAGACGGCCGAGAGAAAGTCAAGCGGGCTTTCTTGCAGTGCACAAAGGAAATGTCGGTCGTCATGACGCCATCGGTCGACACCTCATCCGTCGACCCGAAGCCGTCCGAAGTCGTCTCAACTAGTTGACCGCGATCAAGAGAAGTGCGGCCGATATGGGGGACAGTGGCGCCGCTCGCACCGGTCGGGGTTCGGCAGTCGAGAACCGGGCGACTTGGACAGGATGCGCGAACGCGTTCGTCGGCGTTTCGCGCGTTTCACCGGCTCCTGCACCGCAGGCCGGCTCAGCCAGTCAGGCATCAAAACAGCTAGGAGACTTCGATGGATCGACCACTCGCATCACCGCTGGACCTCGGCAGCCCCGCCGTCGCACGCTCTTCGTCCTATCGATGGGGTCAGCTCATCATGGGGATCATCTGCATGGCGATGATCGCCAACCTGCAATACGGTTGGACGTTGTTCGTCAACCCGATTTCCGAGAAGTACGGCTGGAGCCGGGCCGCGATCCAGGTGGCCTTCACGATCTTCGTGCTGACCGAGACCTGGCTGGTGCCGATCGAAGGTTACTTCGTCGACCGTTTCGGACCGCGTCCGGTGGTGCTGGTCGGCGGCATCCTCTGTGGGCTCGGCTGGGTGCTGAACTCGTTCGCCAACAGCCTCCCGTTGCTCTACTTCGCGGCGGCCGTCGGCGGCATCGGCGCCGGGGCGGTGTACGGCACCTGCGTCGGCAACGCGTTGAAATGGTTCCCGGACCGTCGCGGCCTCGCCGCGGGACTGACGGCGGCCGGCTTCGGCGCGGGATCGGCGCTGACGATCATCCCGATCTCGGCGTTCATCAAGTCCGACGGCTACGAGGCGGCGTTCCTGTACTTCGGCATCGGCCAGGGCCTGATCGTCTTCGTGATCTCGTGGTTCCTGACCCGGGCGCCGCACGCCATCAAGGGCGCGAACGCCTCGACCGCGAACGTGCAGCAGACGCGCCGCGACTACAGCCCGACCGAGGTGCTGAAGAGCCCGGTGTTCTGGGTCATGTACCTGATGTTCGTGATGGTGGCGGCCGGCGGCCTGATGGCGACCGCGCAGCTCGGTCCGATCGCGAAGGACTTCAAGATCGGCGACATCCCGGTCAACATCATGGGCCTCGTGCTGCCGGCGCTGACGTTCGCCCTGGCGATCGACCGCGTGCTGAACGGATTGACGCGACCGTTCTTCGGCTGGGTCTCTGACAAGATCGGCCGCGAACCGACGATGTTCATCGCGTTCGCCATCGAGTCGGTCGGCATCCTGTGCCTGTACACGTTCGGCCAGAGCCCGGTCGCCTTCGTGATCCTGACCGGCATCGTGTTCTTCGCGTGGGGCGAGATCTACAGCCTCTTCCCGTCGACCTGCGCGGACACGTTCGGCTCGAAGTACGCCGCGGCCAACGCCGGCCTGCTGTACACGGCGAAGGGCACCGCGTCGCTGCTGGTCCCGCTGTCGAGCGTACTGGCCACGGCGACGGGCAGCTGGCATGCGGTGTTCATCGTGGCCAGCATCATGAACGGCATCGCGGCACTGATGGCGTGGTTCGTCCTGAAGCCGATGCGGAAGGCCCACATGACCCGCTCGGCGACGATGGCGAACACCTGATGGACAAGGGCGACCGCGCCGGTCGCCCCGTCGCGTCAGATCTTTCCGCTATGCCGCAAACGACTCAACGTCTCGGGTGTCAGGTTCAGGTGCGACGCGAGTTGCTTCTGCGGGATGCGGTCGACGAGGTCGGGCCGCTTCCGCGCGAAGCGGTGGACGCGGCCCGGCGCGTCCAGCAGGTGCAGCGTGACGGTATGCGCCATGACCTCGGTCATCAGGCGCATCACGCACGACTCGAACCAGTCCTTCGTCGGTCGGTGACGCTCGAGGAAAGCGACCCACTGCGGCATCGACAGGCGGGCGACGCGCACCTTCGTCACGCAGACGATGCTGTACGGGGTCGGCATGCCCATCCGCCATGCCGCATAGCTGGTCTCCATGTCGCCTTCGGCGGCGAAGCGCAGGATCATTTCCTTCCCCTGCGGGTTCGAGACGACCCGCTTCAGGATGCCGTCGAGAATGAAGTACTGCTCCATCTTCCGAACACCCTGATGCATCAGGACATCGCCCTTGCCGGCATCGACCACCACCAGCAGGTCCGCCAGTTCGGCGCGGCCGGCTTCCGTCAGTTCGCTCAGGATCTCGTTTCGCCGCAGCTGGAGCGCGATGACGTTCTTTTCCGGATGACTGGTGGCGGTGGTCACTTGGCGTTGGAGGGGAGTCCGATGCGTGATAGTTTTTCAAACGTTGATCGCCGTCAACGGCCGAATCGAAGCGCTCAATCATAGTCCGCACCCGTCTTGCCGCCGCCCCGGGGCTTCGGCCGAGCGAGGCGACGCCTCGTCGGTCGGCCCCCAAACGAAATCGAAGGAGACCTTCATGTCCGCTGTCCTGAACGACCCCATTTCCGCCAACGAAAGCGAGCACAGCGTCGAGGAAGCGACGACGGACGGGTTCCACCTGGTCATCGACGCGCTGAAGCTGAACGGCGTCGAGACCATCTACGGACTGCCCGGCATTCCGATCACCGACCTCACCCGCATGCTGCAGGCCGAGGGCATCCGGATGATCGCGTTCCGCCACGAGGCGAACGCCGGCAACGCCGCGGCGATCGCGGGTTATCTCACCGGCAAGCCGGGCATCTGCCTCACGGTGTCCGCGCCCGGCTTCCTGAACGGCCTGGTGCCGCTCGCGAACGCCACGACCAACTGCTGGCCGATGATCATGATCAGCGGCTCGTCCGAGCGCGAGATCGTCGACCTGCAGCAGGGCGACTACGAGGAGATGGACCAGCTCGCCGTGGCGCGCTCGGTCTGCAAGGCCGCGTTCCGCGTGCTGCATGCGGAGGACATCGGCGTCGGCATCGCGCGGGCCATCCGCGCCGCGCTGTCGGGCCGCCCGGGCGGCGTCTACCTCGACCTGCCGGCGAAGCTGTTCGCGCAGACGGTCGACGCGGCCGCCGGTCAGGCGTCGCTGATCGAGGTCGTCGATCCGGCGCCGAAGCAGATCCCCGGCCCCGACGCGGTGGCCCGCGCGCTCGACCTGCTGAAGTCGGCGAAGAAGCCGCTGATCGTGCTCGGCAAGGGCGCCGCGTACGCCCGCGCCGACGACGACATCCGGAAGCTGGTCGAGACGTCCGGCATCCCGTACCTGCCGATGTCGATGGCGAAGGGCCTGCTGCCCGACACGCACGAGCAGTCGGCGTCGGCCGCGCGCTCGTTCGTGCTGCCGGAGGCCGACGTCGTGCTGCTGATCGGCGCGCGCCTCAACTGGCTGCTGTCGCACGGCAAGGGCAAGACCTGGGGCGGCAAGTCGCACAAGGAGTGGGGCAACCAGAAGTTCATCCAGATCGACATCTCGCCGACCGAGGCCGACAGCAACGTCCGCATCGACGCGCCGCTGGTCGGCGACATCGGCTCGTGCGTCGCGGCACTGCTCGACGGGATGGGCTCGCAATGGAGCAAGCCGCCGGCCGACTGGCTGAAGGCGATCGGCGACCGCCGCACGAAGAACATCGCGAAGATGGCCGAGACATTGGCCCGCGATCCGAAGCCGATGAACTTCCACAGCGCGCTCAACGTCGTGCGCGACATCGTCAAGGACAACCCCGACTCGATCTTCGTCAACGAAGGCGCGAACGCGCTCGACTTCGCACGCAGCATCGTCGACATGTACAAGCCGCGAAAGCGCATCGATGTCGGCACCTGGGGCGTGATGGGCATCGGCATGGGCTTCGCGGTCGCGGCTGCGGTCGAGAGCAAGGAGCCGGTGATCGCCGTCTGCGGCGACAGCGCGTTCGGCTTCTCGGGCATGGAGGTCGAGACGATCTGCCGCTACGAGCTGCCGGTCTGCGTCGTCGTGATGAACAACAACGGCGTCTATCGCGGTACCGACAGGAACATGGGCGGTGGGACCGACGTCGCGCCGACGGTATTCGTCAAGGACGCCCGCTACGAGATGCTGATGCAGGCCTTCGGCGGCGTCGGCGTGTACGCGACGACGCCCGCCGAGCTGCGCGCCGGCCTCGAGGAGGCGATCCGTTCGCGCCGGCCGACCCTGATCAACGCGATCATCGACGAGACGGCCGGCACCGAGAGCGGCCGCATCACCAGCCTCAACCCACAGAGCGCCGCGATGAAGAAGTGACGCGAGTCGGCGAAACGCACGTCGCGTCACGGATCGAAGAACGAATCACGCACCACAAGGAGAAACGAGTTGGATACGCAAAGCCTGCCCCTGAAGGGCATCAAGATCATCGACTTCACCCACGTCCAGGCCGGCCCGGCCTGCACGCAGCTTCTCGCCTGGTTCGGCGCCGACGTGATCAAGGTCGAGCGCCCGGGCGCCGGCGACGTGACGCGCAGCCAGTTGCGCGACATCCCGAACGTCGACGCGCTGTACTTCACGATGCTCAACAGCAACAAGCGGTCGCTGACGCTCGACACGAAGAAGGCCGAGGGCAAGGAAGTGCTCGAGAAGCTGATCAAGGAGTCCGACGTGCTCGTCGAGAACTTCGGACCGGGCGCGCTCGACCGCATGGGCTTCACGTGGGGCCGCATCCAGGAGCTGAACCCGAAGATGATCGTCGCGTCGGTCAAGGGCTTCAGCGACGGCCATCACTACGACGACCTGAAGGTCTACGAGAACGTCGCGCA
>CAXTDA010000286.1:0-5546 GCA_964242935.1 uncultured Burkholderiaceae bacterium
GCGAGGGCATCCGCTGGCTCTCGTCGACGACCAAGTCGATCGAGGAGATCGCGGCGACGATCCTGCAGGAAGTGCGGCTCGAGCAACGCTCGTTCTGAAGGGACAGGAGACCAGCAAGCGCCGGAAAGGCCGCGGCGGCCGACCGACGGGCGGCTGCAGGACGGCGACGCGCGCGCGGCGACCGTACCGGTCGGCCGACGTTCGATCGCTATAATCGGCGAGGAGGTGTCTGCCGCTTGTTCGCCCAACTGCTCAACCGCATCAATCGCACCGAGCCGCAGCCGACCCCCGACGTCGACGCGCGGCCCGCCCCATCGACCGGACCCGCGCCATCCAGCGTCGTCCCGTCGCCCGCGGTGTCCGGGATCACGGGCGAACAGCGCGATTTCCTGCATCTGGCGATCGATTCCGTCGACGCGCCGCTCGCGTTCTTCGATACGCGGTCGATCCTGCAATACGCGAACGCCGCTTGTGGCGCCTTCCTAGAGCGCGACCGCGCGACGCTGATCGGCCGCTCGTTCGACGAAGTCGCGCTCGGCGGCCAGAGCGACGAGGCCGCCGTTCACCTGCGGCGCGCGCTGTCCGGCGAGCGGCTCGAGATCGACGTCCCGGTGCGCCGACCGGACGGCAGCGACGACATCGCGCGGCTCGAATACCGGCCGCAGCGCGACGCGTCCGGCGCCGTGGTCGGCGTGCTCTGCACGCTGCAGCGGCGCGGACGACGCGACGCCGACCGGACGGCCGAGCCGTTCGACGCCACCGAGTCGTCGCTGCTGCGCGCCGACGCCGGATCGCTGAACGCGCCGATGCGCGCCGCGCTACGGACCGCCCAGGACGACGTCGTCGAGCGCGAGCGGAAGCAGCGCGAGCTGATCGAGAGCCTGCCGCTGCCGCTCGCCTTCCTCGGCAGCGACGGGCTCTGCAAGTGGGGCAACCCCGCGTTCGCCGACACGTTCGGCGTCGCCGGGCCGCGGATCGGCGGCACCGCGCCGGCTGCGCTTTCGGGCGCCTTCGCCGATGCGACGCGCGAAGGGCTTTCGCGTGCGGCGGACGGGACGCCGTGCAGCCTCGAACGGCAACTCGCGCTCGGCGGCGCCGCGGCGCGCTGGTACCGGGTCGACTTCCTGCCGGGTTTCGATCGCGACGATCTGCAGACCGGCGTCTACGTGCTGCTCATCGACATCGACGCGTCGCGGCTGGCGAGCACCAAGCTGCGCGAGAGCGAAGCGCATTTCCGCGGCTTTGCCGAGCAACTCCCCGAGACGATCGTCTTCCTCGACCGCGAGGCGCGCTTTCGCTACGTCAACGCCAGCTTCGTGCGACGGAGCGGCAAGCCGCGCGACGCGTTGCTCGGCCGGACGATCGAGGAGGCGCTCGGCCGGGAGACCTATGCGCACTTCAAGCCGTCGCTCGACCGTGCGTTCGCCGGCGAGGCGTTCACGCGCGAGGGACCCGGCGCGTTCGGCGACCACGACGAATGGCGCGAGATCCGTTACCTGCCGTTCCGGGACGACACCGGCGACGTCGCGGGCCTGTACATCGTCTCCCGCAGCGTCGAGGGCGAGAAGCGCGCCGAACGGGCGGTGCGCGAGCGCGACGAGCGCATCCACTTCCTGACCGACAACCTGCCCGCGCAGATCGTCTATCTCGACACCGAGCTGCGCCTGCGCTACGGCAACCAGCGCTTCCTCGCCGACCACGGTTTCGCGCACCTCGACGACGTGATCGGCAGGACGGCTGCCGAACTGTGGGTGGCGGGGTTGGGGGGGGGGCGGGCCGTGCACGGGGCGGCGGCGTGGCGCCGCGAGGGGGTGACCTACGACCGACGCGGCGCGGGGGGGGTCGACGACGCGGCCGACGACGCGGCCGGAACGCGTTGGCTCAACGTTTCGCTGGTCGGCGACTTCGCCGCCGACGGTGCACCGCGCGGCCTCTACTCGATCGCGTCCGACATCACCGACGTGAAGGTCGCCGCCGACACGAAGGCGCGTCAGCAGGTGTGGATGGAATCGTTCATCGAGAACTTCCCGCAGCCGCTCAGCTACCTCGATCTGCGCGGCGTGCACCAGTTCTCGAACCGCGCCTACGAAGACTTCGTGTCGCGCTCCAAGGGCGAGATCATCGGGCACGCCGGCACGTCCGTCTTCGGCCGCGACATCGCCCGGATCTTCATCCCGTCGTTCAAGCGGGCGCTGGCCGGCGTCCGGCTGCACACCGAGCACGAGGTGCCGCTGGCCGGCGGCCCGCTCCGCTACCTCGCCGCGGACTGGCTGCCGGACGTCGAACGCGACGGCACGGTGCGCGGCGTCTACTTCGTGCTTCAGGACATCAGCGAAGCGAAGCAGGCCCGCCTCGCGTACGAGGAGTCGCTTCGCGAGATGCAGCGCGCGATGGACAGCGTGGCGCTGCCGATCAGCTTCGTCGACACCGACGAGCGGCTGCGCTTCGTGAACCACACGACCACCGCGTGGTACGGGCGCTCGACCGACGAGCTGATCGGCCTGCCGATGCGCGAGCTGATGTCCGACGACGACTATCGCTTCGCGGGACCGTACATCCAGGCCGCGCTCGGCGGCGAAGCGGTGCAATACGAACGCGAGATGCGCTACCACGACGGGGCGCGCCGCTGGGTGCTGATCCGCTACGTCGCGACCCGCGACGAGCTCGGTCGCGTGACGGGCTTCTACACGACCGCGACCGACATCCAGTCGCGAAAGAAGCAGGAAATCGCGCTCCAGCAGGCGAACGGCCTCCTGACCGCGCATTTCGAGAACACGCCGCTCGCCTCTTTCACGCTGGACGGCCTCGGCCGCGTCACGCGCTGGTCGTCGCAGGCCGAGACGCTGTTCGGCTGGCGGCGTGACGAAGTCATCGAGCGCTCGTTCGCCGAGCTCGAACTCGTCGACCGCGAGCTGCTCGCCGACTTCCTGTTCGACGAGAAGGACCCCGGGACCGGGAGCGGCAACACCCGGCTGCACGTCGTCGCCGCGCGTCGTCGCGACGGATCGACGGTGACCTGCGAGTGGCATATCGCGGCGCTTCGCAACGCGGCCGGGCGCATCACGTCGTCGCTCGCGCTGATCCAGGACGTCTCGCAGCGGATCGAGGCCGAGCGGCGCCTGACCGAGATCGCCCAGCGCGACACGTTGACGCGGCTCCTCAACCGCAACGCGCTCGAGCCGACGTTGCGCGCCTTCATCGAACGCGCGCGCCAGGGGAAGACCGGCGTCGCGGTGCTGTTCCTCGACCTCGACCACTTCAAGAACATCAACGACACGCTCGGCCACCGCGTCGGCGACCTGATGCTGATCGAGGTCGCGACGATCCTGCGTCGTTGCGTGCGCGCCGAGGACGAGGTGGTGCGGATCGGCGGCGACGAGTTCATGGTGGTGATCGGGCACGATCAGCCGAAGGCGATCGCCCACGAGACCGCCCAGCGCATCATCGCCGCGCTGGGCAAGCCGATCCGCGTCGAGAACCAGCGGCTGTCGGTCACGTCGTCGATGGGCATCGCCGTGTACCCCGATCACGGGCGCGCGCCGGAGGCGCTGATCCGCAGCGCCGACCTCGCGATGTACCAGGCGAAGGAGAACGGCAAGAACCGCTTCGAGTTCTTCTCGGCGCAGCTGGCGAGTCGCAACGAACGCCAGGGCGCCGTCAAGACCGCGCTGCGGATCGCCCTGCAGAAGGACGCGCTCCGGCTCTACTTCCAGCCGCGGGTGCGGGTCGGCGACGGCCGCATCGTCGGGGCCGAGGCGCTGTTGCGTTGGGACGACCCGCGCCTCGGGCCGGTGTCGCCGAAGGAGTTCATCGTGATCGCCGAGGAGTCGGGGCTGATCCACGAACTCGGCCTCTACGTCTTCCGGAAGGCGTGTCGTCAACTGCGCGATTGGCAGTTGCGCGACGTCGCGCTCGGCGTCCTGTCGGTCAACTTCTCCGCGCATCAGCTACTGGTCGCAACCTTCATCGACGAGGTCGATCGCGTCATCGCCGAGACCGGCGTCGACCCGCACTTCATCGAAGTCGAGATCACCGAGACCAGCATGCTGTTCGACCTCGGCGTGACGAAGAGCGTGATCGCCGAGCTGAAGCAGCGCGGCATGCGGATCGCCATCGACGACTTCGGCACCGGCTTCTCGAGCCTGTCGCACCTGCAGCAGCTCGATGTCGACACGCTGAAGATCGACCAGAGCTTCATCCGCGACATGCTGCACGACTCCGGCGACGCCGCGATCACGACGTCGGTCATCAGCCTGGCGCGCGGCCTCCGCCTGTCGACCACGGCCGAAGGCGTCGAGAACACGCAGCAGTTGCAGGCGTTGCGCGACGCCGGCTGCGACTATTACCAGGGCTTCCTGTTCTCGCCGGCCGTCGTCGTCGAGGACATCGAGGAGATGCTGGCCCGGCAGGCGGCCTGACGCACGACGCCCTGCACCGCTTCAGTCGCCGCGGTCCCGTGGCGAGACGGCCCGACGCTGGCGGACCTGCTCGAAGAAGCAGATCGCCGCGGCGGCGGCCACGTTGAGCGACTCGCCGCGCCCGGGCTGCGGGATCCGCACCGCCGACGCATCGTCGATCAGATGCGGATCGAGGCCCTGGCCTTCGTGCCCGAAGACCCAGGCGACGTCGGCGGCGAGTTCGGCCTCGTGGATCGTGCGGCTCGCATGCGGGCTGGTCGCGAGCCAGCCGATCGTGGTCCGCTCGCGCAGCGTCCGGAGGTCGCAGTCCTCGAAGAGCCGCAGGTGGAAGTGCGCGCCCATGCCGGCCCGCAGCACCTTCGGCGACCACCCGCTCGCGCAGCCGGTCGACAGGAAGACGTCCGCGATGCCGGCTGCGGCGGCGCTTCGCAGGATCGATCCGACGTTGCCCGGGTCCTGGATGCGGTCGAGCACCACCGACGTCGCGACGATCACCGGCGCTCCGGCCGGTCGCGGACGGTCGATCGTCATCAGCAGCGTGACGCCCTGCGCGAGCCCGCTCGCGCCCGCGTACAGCGCGTCGTCGAGCACGTAGCGGTCGATGGTGTCCGCGGTGGACCGGGCAAGCAGCGCGACGACCTCGGGATGCGCGACGGCCGATGCGCCGACGAAGACCTCGCGCGGGACACCGCCGGCCGCGAGAAAGGCGTCGCAGAGATGGATGCCCTCGAGCAGCACGCGCTCGGCCCGCGCGTCCCGCGCGACCCGCCGCAGCGCCTTGAAGACCGCGTTGTCGCGCGACGCGATGCGCCTCATCGCGGCGTCAGGACACCGGCTCGTCGCTCCACGCGCTGAACGCCTCGATCTCGAAGGCCGGACCGCCGTTCCGCGCCTCGATCGCGGCGCGCACCGGCGCGAAGCTGCGCCGATGGATCGCCGACGCGCCGTGCGTGGCGAGCGACGTCAGGTGCTGCCGCGTCGCATAGCCGACGTGCCGGTCGAAGCCGTATTGCGGATGTTCGTCATGCAGCGAACGCATCAATGCGTCACGCGACGTCTTCGCGAGGATCGATGCGGCCGAGATCGCCGCGACCTTCGCGTCGCCCTGCACGATCGCCTCGCAGGTGT
>CAXTDA010000287.1:0-5541 GCA_964242935.1 uncultured Burkholderiaceae bacterium
TCGTTGAACGGCGGATCGCGGGCATCGTTGCGATCGATCGCGTCGCTGGCGCCGCGGGTCGTCGCCGAGCCGCTCTTCCGGTAGAGGCGGAAGCGCTCGTCGCGGTCGGCCGGACGGCGCCCCTCCCACAACAGCTTCCAGCGGTTCTCGGGCGACGGTTCGGCGCGCGGGCTGCGCGTCTGGTCCTGGCGGATCAGGTAGTCGCATTCGTCGATGTTGTTGCCGCCGTAGTCGACGTGCGAGAAATGCACGCCGCCGAACCACGCGAACGACGCGCGTTGCGCGAGGCCGAGACCGTCCGTGGCGACGCAAGAGCCGCCCGGCGCCGCGGCGTGTACGGGGTCCGGCTTCACCACCGGAGGCGGCCGCCGCGACCCGGGACGTACGCGCTCCGCCGCCTGCTGCCCGGCGATCAGCGCCGCGGTGAGCTCGCCGGCCACGCCGCGATACGTGCGGCTGTAGTCGATCGTGCGGATGAAGAGCGTCGACGTCAGCGTCCACGTCAGGATCAGGCCGCCCGACGCGAGCACGACGCTCCGCCACAGCACCTTCGGATGCGACACGATGCGCCAGCGGACGACCGCGAGCCACGCGATGGTCGCGAGCGCCGCGACGCCGACGGCGAACGGGTGGAACTCGTAGGTGGCGCCCGGCGTCAGCCGTGCGATGCTGCGGGCGAAGCCGGACGGCGCCCCGGTCATCTTCGTGAACCACGCGAACCAGATGTAGATCGCCGCGATCGAGTAGACCAGCAGGCTGAACCAGTCGAACGCGTTCGCGCCGCCGCGCCGCAGCGTCGGCAGGCCCACCGCGGCCAGCATCACGAGGCCGGGCAGGACCAGCAGCAGCTGCCCGTCCGACGTGTCGGACGTCGACAGCAGCACCGCGACCATCGCGACGACGAAGCCGCCCGGCAACGCGAGGTGCGGCTCGCCGAGGCGCGTCCGCCAGCTCCAGACGCCCCACGCGGCGAGCGGCCACGCGAGCCAGGTCGACCACGGCAGCGTGCGGACGTACTTGCCGGCCGCCTGCGCGTCGATGCCGTCGAAGTAGTGCCACCAGTCCGCGATCCGCCGATCGAGGTGCAGCGCGGCATCGGGCAGGAAGACGAACGCGAGCAGCGGCCACACGGCGAGACCGGCGAGCGTCGCCGGCAGGAGGACGCGGAGCGCGGCGGCGCGCGCGCCGCGGAAGCGGGAATTGAAGACGACCAGCGCGGCCCACAGCAACCCCATCGCGAGCGACGGTGCCGGCCCGCGCGACAGCACGAGCCCGACCAGCGCGAGCGCGATCCACGCCGCGCCGACCCGCGGCTGGTCGAGGCTGCGCGCCATCCCGTACAGCCCCACCGACAGCATCGCCAGCATCGCGACGTCCGACGAGCTCTCGTGCGCGCGGATCAGCAGGCCGATCGTCGCGAGCAGGATCAGCAGCGCGCCGTCGGCGAGGACCCGGCCGTAGTCGCGCGGATCGGGCTGGCCGCCGAACGCGAGCGCCGCCGGCTGCGCGGCCGCGCGCCGCCCGAGCAGATAGGTCGCATACCAGATGCCGGTCACGGTGACGAAGAAGAACAGCACCGTGGCGAGACGCGCCGCGAGGTCCGCGTCGACCAGCGGGCGGAGCAGCACGATCGAGGCCGCGCCGACCCAGTACATCAGCGGACCGGAATCGACGACCGGCGCGCCCGCCACGTTCGGCAACAACCAGTCGGCGATGCCGCCGTAGCCCGCGCCGGTGGCCATCGTCCACATCGCGCCGAACGCGGACGCGTCCTCGCTCTTCCACGGATCGCGGCCGACGAGGCCGGGCACGATGTACAGCAGGCACAACGCGATCAGCGCCCAGCGCGGCAGCTTCAGCGTCTCGGACGCGGTCAGGCGCGCCGGCGAGGACTGCGCCGGCCGGGGCGGAGAACCGCGGGCGATCGTGTTCACGGCGCGACGACGATGGCGACGTCGACGAACGCGCCGGCGCCGGCGCGGCCAACAAAAAAGGCAGCCTCGGCTGCCTTTCTCGGTGGCGCTGCTGCCCGGATCAGCGCGACCAAGGCGATCCTCGCGACGACCGGCAGCCCGTCCGCGTCAGGCGGACGCCTTGCCCGAACGGTTGCCGAACTTCTGGCGGAACTTCTCGACGCGGCCGGCGGTGTCGACGATCTTGTGCTTGCCGGTGTAGAACGGATGCGACTCGGACGAGACCTCGATCTTGACGAGCGGATACTCGGTGCCGTCGATCGTGATCTTCTCGCGTGCGCTGACGGTCGAGCGGGTGATGAACTTGAAGTCGTTCGACAGGTCGACGAACGCGACTTCGCGGTAGTTGGGGTGGATGTCTTTCTTCATGGCGGTCCTGTGTGACGGTAGCCGGCTCGCGTGAAGGTCAAGCGCCGGTGCCCCGGTGCCGTGCGAACTACTTGCCTGTGATTTGCGCCCCGAACACGCGTGTGCCCGGGCGGCGGAGCCAGCGATTATGCCAGAAGTCACATGGCCGGCCGTGCCCCGTGGATGGGAAACCACAACGCCGCGACGATGCCGGCCCCGCCCGCGACGACCAGGCTCGCGGCCCACACCCGGTCGAGGTCGATCCACATCCGCCGCATGAACATCAAGCCGAGGAAGCGATAGACCAGCCAGGCGGCCGCGACACCGGAGACGAGCATCGCCAGCGTATGCACGATCGTCACCCCGAACGCGATCCCGAACCCCGAACCCGGTCGTGCGAGCGCCCCCGCATCGTCGCCGGACGCGACGCACAGGCCGAGCGCGACCGGGACCAGCATCATGCCGGCGCCGTGCGCGGTCGCCATCACGAACGACCACCACGCGAGCCGGGTCGGCCGGATCCGCGCGAGGTAGCGCGGATGCCGTCGGTCGATCAGCCGGTAGAGCCCGAACGCCAGGACCGCGCCGCCGGCGCCGATCCGGATCGCCGCGATGCGCTCGACGTACTCGGCGAGCAGCGTGAACGGCAGGACCGCGGCGGCCATCGCGGCCAGATGGCCGATGCCGAGCGGCGCGAGCGTCGCGAAGACGGCGGTATCGCGCCGGGCCGCCATCCCGTTCGCGACCGCGAGCGGCCAGCCCATCGCCGGATTGAGGCCGTGGTAGATGCCGAACGCGACGACCGTCAGCCACAGCGCCGCGTCGCCGCCCGCCGTCACGCCGACGTGTAGCAGTACGAGTCGGTCGAGCAGTCGCCGCCTTCGAGGCGGATCTGGTGGGCGGCGAAGCCGGGGCCGAAGTCGACGTGGAAGTCGCGGTCGAGCGCCAGGCCGCCGTTCTCGCCGACGCGGCACATCACCTGCGTCCCCGGCACGCCGTCGGGATAGAACTGCGGATCCCACGTGCTGTAGAGCGAGTTCGTGAAGTACACGCGCTTGCCGTCGCGGCTGATCTCGGTCATCTGCGGGCCGCCGGCGAACGGCTTGCCGTCCGGATGCGGCGTGCGCGCCGCGATGCCGCCGATGCGGACGCTTCCCGACTCCCTCGGCTGCATCGGGTCGCTGACGTCGTACTGCTTCAGCTCGCCGGTGCCCCAGCACGCGACGTAGAGGAAGCGGTCGTCGAGCGACAGGTCGATGTCGCTGATCAGCGGCGGCACGGCGCCGAAGCCCTTCAGCAGCGGCGGCTGGATCGCGGCATCGGCCGGCTCGGGCGGGATCACCGCCGTCTTCCTCGCCTTGAACTGGCCGCCCTCGCGATACCAGGTCCAGATCGACCCTTCGAGGTTCGTGGTGTCGACGACGACGCCGAGGAAGCCGTATTCGCGCGTGGGGTCGTGCGCCGGACGCAACTCCAGCGCCATCTGGTGGTTCGCGCCGAGGTCGATGGTCTGCACGTGCCGGCGGTCGCGCAGGTCCCAGAAATGGAGCGCGTGGCCGTACTTGTTGGCGAGCAGGTCCTCGGCGACGATGCCGTTCTCGAACTGCGGCGGCAGGCCCCATTCGCTCGACACCATGTAGTCGCGCGGCAGGTTCCACCAGAAGTCGTAATGGAGCTTCTGCGGGCCGCGGTCGATCTCCCACTGTCCGCGGATCTCGAACGTCTCGCAGTCCATGATGAAGACACCCGGCGGGCTCCCGGTCCCGTCAGCGCCGGAGCCGCCGAGCGTGCTCACGTAGATGCCTTCGGGTCCGCAATGCACGGTGTGCGGTCGCGAGTAGCCGGTCTTTCGCAGCACTTCGTCGGGCTCGATGACCTTGCAGATCGTCGGCCGGGCCGGGTCGGGTCGCGTGTCGACGACGTAGATCCGTGACGAGCGGATGCCGGGGATGATCAGGTAGCGGCGCTGCAGGAACGCGTGGCCCGACAGCGGCGAGAGGGCCGACGAGCAGGCGTTCCAGCCGAAGTGGTGGAACTCGTCGCCGGTGTTCGGCATGTCGAGCCGATGGAGCACCGTGCCGTAGGAGGCCGACGCGGGGTCGACGTCGACGACCGCGAGCGCATCGGGCCGCGAGCGGTCGGGCGACAACAGCGCGGTGTACGCGAGCCGCTCGGCCGGCGCCTGCATCGCGAGGCGCGGCGACGGGTAGAAGGTGGGGTCGGGACGCAGGGTTTCGAACATCGAAAGCTCCTCGTAGCGGCTGCGCGAATCGATCGCGGCTCCGCATGACAGCGCGTCCCGGGATACTTGTCAATCGTTGCGGCGCCGGGTGGGAGCCGGCGCCGCCGGGTTACTTCTGCGGTCCGCCCTGGGCCCCTTCCTTCGCGGGCGTCTTCGCCGCCGACGGCTCGTCGAGCGGCTTCGCCGGCGTGGCCTTCGTCGCGCCGTCGCCCTTCGTGATCTTGTCCTTCTCCTTGTCGACGCCGCCTTCGGTCTTCGACCCGGTCTTCGCGCCGGACTGGCCGTATGTCGTCGACTGGCCGGTCTCGGTCGTCTGCTTCCGCTCCACCGGCTCGGCGGCCTTGGTGCCGGACGACGAGGTCTGCGCGATCGCCACGAGAGGCGCCGCACAGGCGACGACTGCGATCATCCTGTGAAAGGTCTTCATCCTGAGTCTCCTGGTCTTTTGAGCGCGAACGCGGATCCGGACGGGGGCGTTTTCGCGACCGCAACATGCGGACCGAGGAGTCTACCGATCGATCGCCGGTCGAGCTACCCGGGCGGCCGGGTGGATCAGCTGCTTCCCCGTCGCATCAGGTCGAAGAACTCGTTGTTGTTCTTCGTCTGCTTCATCTTGTCGAGCATGAATTCCATCGCCTCGATCTCGTCCATGCTGTAGAGCAGCTTCCGCAGCACCCAGATCTTCTGCAGCAGGTCCTGCTTGATCAGCTTCTCTTCCTTCCGCGTGCCCGACTTGTTGAGGTTCATCGCCGGGTAGACGCGCTTCTCGGCGAGCCGGCGCTCGAGGTGGACCTCCATGTTGCCGGTGCCCTTGAACTCCTCGAAGATCACGTCGTCCATGCGGCTGCCGGTCTCGATCAGCGCGGTCGCGATGATCGTCAGCGAGCCGCCCTCCTCGACGTTCCGGGCCGCGCCGAAGAAGCGCTTCGGCCGCTGCAGCGCGTTCGCGTCGACGCCGCCGGTCAGCACCTTGCCCGA
>CAXTDA010000288.1:0-5493 GCA_964242935.1 uncultured Burkholderiaceae bacterium
CGAGGTTCGGCACCAGGTCGGCGCGCCGCTGGTACTGGTTGACCACCTCGCTCCATGCCGCCTTGGACGTCTCGTCCTTCGACTGGAAATCGTTGTAGCCGCAGGCCGACAGCAACACGGACAGCGCTGCGACGGCGACGAGGCGCAGCGCGCGGGACGCCGCGGCGGGGGCGGCGATCGGGGACGACGTGGCAGTCATGGAATCTCCTTCGGTGGGGGCATCGTCAGATGTCGACGCCGGGCGGAATTGCAATGCGCGAATCGCGAAAGCGCGCGAAAGGCGGCTCAGGCCGGCGCCGCGACGGGCTTCCGGAACAGCGCTGCCGCGACGGCCATCCCGATCAGCCCGAGCGCCGCGAAGTCGCGCCAGCCCGGCGACTCGCCGAGCACCAGGACGCCCGAGAATACGCCGACGACCGGCGTCAGCATCGACGACAGCCCGGCCGTCGTCGGCGGCAGCGAGCGCGCGACGCCGAACCAGATCAGGTTGCCGATCGCGAGCACCGGCCCCGCGTTGTACAGGATCGGCATCCATTCGACCCCGTGCGGCACCCGCCACCGGGTCCCTTCGAACACCGCCGACGCGACGATCACGACCGGGCACGCGAAGGCCATCATCCAGAACGTCAGCACCAGCGTGTCCATCGCGACGCGGCTGCGCCGCATCGCATGCGTCCCCCAGGCCCACGAGACGGCGGCCCCGAGCATCATCACCACGCCGAGCGGATGGCCCGCGATCGTCGACCACTCGCTCGACACGAGCAGCCCGACCCCGGCCACCGCGCACGCGACGCCGAAGCCGATCCGTGCGTCGATCGGTTCGCGATAGACGACCGCGCCGATCAGCGCGGCCCAGACCGGCATCGTGAAGCCGAGGATCGCCGCGCGTCCGGCGGGTAGGATCGTCATCGCGATCGTGACGACCGCGTACCAGACGACGATGTTCGGGATCGCGAGGCGCACGATCGTCCCGACGGCGCCGCGCGGGATGCGCAACGAGGCGCCCCGCGACGCGAGGACGGTGCCGAGCAGCGCCGTGCCGAGCACCAGGCCGATCGAGCGGAACCAGAGCGGCGGCAACTGCGTGACGCCGATCTTCATGACCGACCAGTTCATGCCCCAGATCAGCGTCAGCAACGCCATCAGGCCGATCGAACGCAGCATGGAATCCTTCGGTGGCCGTCGGTCGTCCGGCTCCACGATGCGCAGGGCCGCCAACGTAGAATTCTCGCCGATCCGGATCCGGGGCCGTCGGCGCCCCGCCGTTCGTCAGCCACCTCTTCTCGTCTTTTGGGAGTTCGACGATGCACGGCACGACCTTCGCCGAACGGCTTGCCGGCCGTTGGCGGACCCATCGAACCCTGCTCTGCGTCGGCCTCGACCCCGACCCCGCCCGCTTCCCGCCGCATCTCGCCGGCGACGCGGCCATCCACGACTTCTGTCGCGCGATCGTCGATGCGACGCACGACCTCGTCTGCGCATTCAAGCCGCAGATCGCCTACTTCGCGGCCCATCGCGCCGAGGACCAGCTCGAGGCGCTGATCGCGTACATCCACGATCGCTACCCGGACGTGCCGGTGATCCTCGACGCGAAGCGCGGCGACATGGGATCGACGTCGGAGCAGTACGCCCGGGAGGTCTTCGAACGCTACCGCGCCGACGCGGTCACGCTGCAGCCGTACCAGGGCCACGACGCGATCGCGCCGTACCTCGCGTACGCCGACAAGGGCGCGATCGTCCTCTGCCGGACGTCGAACCCGAGCGGCGACGAGTTGCAGGCGCTCCGCATCGCTTCGGGCGGGCGCGACGAGCCGCTCTACCTGCACGTCGCCCGGCTGGTCGCCGATCGCTGGAACACGAACGGTCAGTGCGGGCTGGTCGTCGGCGCGACCTATCCGAAGGAACTCGCGACCGTGCGCGCCGTGGTCGGCGACCTGCCGATCCTGGTCCCCGGTATCGGAGCGCAAGGCGGCGACCTCGAGGCATCGGTCGCAGCCGGCGCGACGGCGGACGGCGGCCTGATGGTGAGCTCGTCGCGGGCCGTGCTGTACGCCGGCAGCGGCGAGGACTTCGCCGCCGCGGCGCGTCGCATCGCGCTGGACACGCGCGACGCGATCGAGGCCTGCCGCCCGGTCAAGCCGTCAGGAACGGCGACAGCGCCTCGAGCACCAGCCCCGGTACCTCCTCCGGAATGAAATGCCCGGCCGACAGCGCGCGGCCGGTCACCGGCGCCGTGCACTTCGCCTGCCAGTCGGCGATCGGGTCGAACAGCCGGCCGACGACGCCGCGCTCGCCCCACAGGACCAGCATCGGACAACGCACGCGCTCGCCCGCCGCGTCGCTCGCGCGGTCGTGTTCGAGATCGATGCCGGCCGCCGCGCGATAGTCCTCGCAAGCGGCGTGGATGCCGTCGGGCGTCGCCCAGCAGCGTTCGTATTCGGCGAGCGCCTCCGGCGCGTAGATCGACAGCCCGCCGCCGCCCCAGCCGCCGAGGAAGGTGCGCAGCAGCCGCGGCGCGTCGCCGCCGAGCAGCGTCTCGGGCAGCGGCGCCGGCTGCGTCAGGAAGAACCAGTGCCAGTACGCCTGCGCGAACGCGAAGTCGGTCCGGTCGTACATCGTCAGCGTCGGCGAGATGTCGATCACGCAGAGGCGTTCGACCGCCGCCGGATGGTCGAGCGCGAGGCGATGGGCGACACGCCCGCCGCGGTCGTGGCCGACGACCGCGAAGCGCGCGTGGCCGAGCGCGGCCATCACCGCGACCAGGTCGGCCGCCATCGCGCGCTTCGCGTAGTTCGCGTGGTCGGGCGCGCCGGGCGGCTTCGACGAGTCGCCGTAGCCGCGCAGGTCCGGGCACACGACGCGATGGGTCTCGGCGAGGCGCGGTGCGATCCGGTGCCAGTTGACGTGCGTCTGCGGGAAGCCGTGCAGCAGCAGGACCGGCGGCCGCGCCGGGTCGCCGCCGACCCGGGCGTGGATGGTCACGCCGTGAACCGCGAAGTCGCGTTCGACGAACGACTCGAAGCCGGGCATCGCCGTCATCGCGTTGCTCCCTCCCTCATGCGAGCACGCGCAGCAGCAAGCCACCGAGCGCGTGGCGGACCGACTGCTCGCGGACCTGCGCGCGGTCTCCGTCGAAGCGCACCGTCTCGGCCTCGACCGGTTGTTCCACGACGGCCCAGCCGAAGCAGACGGTGCCGACCGGCTTCTCGCGGGTGCCGCCGCCCGGCCCGGCGACGCCGGTGATCGACAGCGCGACCTGCGCACGGCTCTCGAGCAGCGCACCGTCCGCCATCGCGCGGGCGACCTCCTCGCTGACCGCGCCGTGGATCTCGATCAGGTCCGACGGCACGCCGAGCATCTCCATCTTCGCGTGATTGGAATACGTGACGAAGCCGCGCTCGAACCACGCCGACGAGCCGGCGATGTCGGTCAGCGCCGCCGCGACCAGGCCGCCGGTGCACGACTCGGCGGCGGCGACCATCAACTCGCGGGCGAGCAGCTCGCGACCGAGTTGCAACGCGAGACTGCGGATGGTGTCGTTCATGCGACTCCGATCATGGAAGGCCGGCCCGCTCGAGCACGCGCACCGCGACCGCCATCGTCAGCAGCGTATAGAACGCCGCGATGAGGTCGTCGCCCATCACGCCGAAACCGGCCCAGGCGCCGCTCTTGAAGCGGCGTTCGAAGCGGCGGATCGGCGGCGGCTTGACGATGTCGAAGAAGCGGAAGATGCCGAACGCCGCGAGCTGCCACCACCACCCCCACGGCGTGAACAGCAGGATCAGCCAGATCGCGATGATCTCGTCCCACACCATGCCGCCGTGATCGGCGGCGCCGAGGTCGCGGCCAGTGCGCGTGCAGGCCCAGCAGCCGATCGCGAAGCCGGCGACGAGCAAGACGGCCCAGCCCGCCAGCGAGAGATGCGGCGCGATCAGGACGTAGGTGGCCCAGCCGAACAGCGTTCCGAAGGTGCCGGGCGCCCTGCGCGGCAGGCCGCTACCGAAGCCGAGGGCGATCCAATGCGCCGGATGGGCAACGAGGAAGCGGATGGTGGGATTCATGCGAAGTGGTCGAAGCCGCGAAGCGACGCGGGATCGACCGTTCGCGAGTCTGCGCCATCCGCGTCGACGAAGCGCAGGCCGCCGCCGACGACGATCGATCCGATCCGCGCGACCGGCGTGGCGCCGACGTCCGCCGCTCGCGTCACCGCGTCCCGCCGCCACGCCGGCGCCGTGAAACACAACTCGTAGTCGTCGCCGCCCGCGAGTGCCGTCCGGTGGCGGATCGCGTCGGGCAGGTCGGCGAGCGCCGGATGCGACGGCAGCGCGTCGAGCCGCAGGCACGCGCCGCAAGCGGACGCGGCGAGCACGTGGTTGAGGTCCTGCGCGAGTCCGTCGGAGACGTCGATCGCGGCATGCGCGATGCCGACCAGCGCCGTGCCGAGCGCGACCCGCGGCTGCGGACGTTCGAGCGTGCGCCGGAGCGCCGGGTCGACGTCGGCGCCGTCCTGCAGGCGGCGCAACGCGAGCGCGGCACCGCCGAGCGTGCCGCTGACCCAGAGGTCGTCGCCCGCCTCGGCCGCGTCCCGCCGCAGCGCGAGTCCCTCGGCGACCTCGCCGAAGACCGTCACACAAAGGTTCAACGGCCCGCGCGTCGTGTCGCCGCCGACCAGTTCGCAGTCGAAGGCATCGGCGCATTCGAAGAGCCCGGCGGCGAACGCGGCGAGCCACCGTGCGTCGATCGCCGGCAGCGCCAGCGCCAGCGTGAACGCGCGCGGCCGCGCACCCATCGCCGCGAGATCCGACAGGTTGACGGCGAGCGTCTTCCAGCCGAGCGACGCCGGGTCGACGTCGGGGAAGAAGTGGCGTCCGGCGACCAGCATGTCGGTCGAGATCGCGAGCTCGCTGCCGGCAGCGGGGGCGAGCAGCGCGCAGTCGTCGCCGATGCCGAGCCGCGCCCGCCGGCGCGCCCCGGAGCGGTCGAAGAACCGCGCGATGACCTCGAATTCGGTCATGCCTCGAGCGAAATCAGCGCGATCGTCCCCGCGCGGCGCTCTCGGCGGGCCGCAGGTCGACGCCGAGCTTGTCGAGCACGCCGTTGACGTACTTGAAGCCGTCGGTGCCGCCGAAGGACTTCGCGACCTCGACGGCCTCGTTGATGACGACGCGATAAGGAATCTCGACGTGATGGCCGAGCTCGTAGGCGCCGATCAGCAGCACCGCATGTTCGACCGGCGAGAGCTCGACGATCGGCCGATCGAGGTACGGCGAGATCGCCTGCCGCAACGACGCGACCTCGCGGATCGACCCGTGCAGCAACGCGCCGTAGTGCGCGGCGTCGGCCTTGTCGAAGCCCGGCGTCTCGCGGATGTGCGCATCGATCGCGCCGGCGTTCTCGTTGCCGGGGTCGCGCGACAGCAACCATTCGTAGAGGCCCTGCAGCGCGAATTCGCGCGAGCGGCGGCGGGCGCTCTTCGGGGGGCCTTTCCGGGAC
>CAXTDA010000289.1:0-5417 GCA_964242935.1 uncultured Burkholderiaceae bacterium
ACCGGGGGGCGGTGGCTGGGCGCGGAGCGCACGCTTCTCTTCCCGCCGATGATCCCGATCGCCGGGGCCCTGATGGCGATCCCGATCCTGGGCGAGTGGCCCGCGCCTCTCGCCGCGCTCGGCGCCGCCTTCATCGTCGCGGGCCTCGCCCTGGCCGCCTATGGCAGCCGGCAGGCGCGCGGGCCGGCGCCCGGGCGGCGCGCTCGCGATGGTCGGGGGACCTTCCAGACGGGCGCGTGGGCGCGCTCGGGCGCGACGCCGTCGAGGAGGGCGTCGATCTCGTCCTGCGACAGCTGGGCTTCGGAGGTGGTCACGGCAGGGGCGGTCGGTGCGGCGTCGTCACCGGATCGGCGGCGCCTGCATCGGCAGGGAGAGCGGCGTTGGACATCGCGTTCGACAGGACGGAGGGCGGGATCGGGCGCCGCGCGCAAGGCGGCGCGTCGCAGATCGCTCGATGAAGCACGGCGCGGCACGCTGCGTCGCCGATGACGGATTATGGAAATGCGGGACCGCTCGCGATGCACGGAACAGACCGCCGAAAGCGGGCCTGCTCGGCCGTTGGCGGGGAGCCGGCCGGCTCGTTCGGTTCTTCCGTCCGGGCGCGTTCAGAAGCCGACGTTGGTGCGAAGCAGCTTCCGTGCGGCGAACTCGTCGTTGTGCTTCTGCTGCCGGCGCGACTCGGCGAGGCGATCGAGCGCGGCGGCCCGGTGCGCCATCGTGCGAAAGCCCTGTCGCCGGCGTTCCGAGTCCTGCCAGAGGCGTTCGATCGCATCGGCGTGCGCCCGGCGTCGCGCGACCTCGAGCTCCTGCTGCCGGACCGCGTTCGCGAAGTTCTGCATGAAGCGGTGATGGTCGCGAAGCGCGTCGATCGGCATCGAACGCTCGAGCTTGCCGCCGAGCTGATCCTGATAGCCGGACGCGTAGCGCTGCAGCTGCCGCAACTGGTCCATGGCCGCGTTCAGTGCCTGACGTGCGTGCGCGAGCTGCACGGCCTGCGCGTCGCTCTTCTCGGCCGCGAGCTTCTCGAGCAGGGTCAGTTGTCTGGCGTCCGGCATGCGTTGCCCGTGAAGTTCATTGGCCGACGATCTCTTCGAGGTCGATCGCGCTCGCGGTGCAATCGATCCGCTCGCGCATGTCCTGCTGCAGGAAGGCCTCCATCCGCGGATGGAGCGCGATCGCGCGATCGAGGATCGGGTCGCTGCCGGCCGCGTACGCGCCGACGTTGACGAGGTCGCGGTTGCGCCGGTAGCGCGCGTAGAGCTGCCTGAAGCGCTTGACCCGATCGAACGTGGCCTCGTCGACCAGCGCGTGGAGCGCACGGCTGACCGACTGCTCGATGTCGATCGCGGGGTAGTGGCCCTGGTCCGCGAGGTCGCGCGACAGCACGATGTGGCCGTCGAGGATCGCGCGGGCCGCGTCGGCGATCGGGTCCTGCTGGTCGTCGCCCTCGGTCAACACCGTGTAGAACGCGGTGATCGACCCGCCGCCGCCCGCGAGGCCCGCCTTCGGCCCCATCCCGGCGCGCTCGACGAGCTGCGGCAGCTTCGCGAACACCGACGGCGGATAACCCTTCGTCGCCGGCGGCTCGTGGATCGCGAGCGCGATCTCGCGCTGCGCCATCGCGTAGCGCGTCAGCGAATCCATGATCAGGAGCACGTCCTTGCCCTGGTCGCGGAAGTACTCGGCGATCGTCGTCGCGTAGGCCGCGCCGTGGAGCCGCATCTGCGGCGGCGTGTCGGCCGGTGCCGCGACCACGACCGACCGCGCGAGACCTTCGGCACCGAGGATCTGTTCGATGAACTCCTTGACCTCGCGTCCGCGTTCGCCGATCAGCCCGACGACGATCACGTCGGCCTCGGTGTACCGGGCCATCATCCCGAGCAGCACGCTCTTCCCGACGCCGCTGCCGGCGAACAGTCCCATCCGCTGACCCCGGCCGACGGTCAGCAGCGCGTTGATCGCGCGGACGCCGACGTCGAGCGGACGCGAGATCGGCTCGCGGTCGATCGGGTTCCGCGGGCGGCTCGCGATCGGCGCCTCGGCTTCGCAGACGAGCGGTCCGAGCCGGTCGAGCGGCCGGCCGGCGCCGTCGACGACGCGGCCGAGCAGGCCGCTGCCGACCGGCATCTTGCGGGCCTTGTCCGCGCTGCGGCGCCAGGGTCTCAGGCGCGTGCCGAACGACGGGACCGGGGGACGCGGGTCGATCGCCGAGACCCGTGCACCGGGGGTGAGGCCGTGGATGTCGCTGGTCGGCATGAGGAAGATGCGATCGCCTGCGAAGCCGACGACCTCGGCTTCGGTCGGCCGCTGGCCGGGCTGATCGAGGAGACAGGTGCTGCCGATCGGCAGGCGGAGACCGGTCGCTTCGACCACCAGGCCCGCGATGCGGACGAGGCGGCCGTGACGCTGCATCGGGTCGATGCCCTGCACGGCGACGCCGTGGTCCATCAGGAAACGTTCCCAGCCGGCGAACGCGTCGCCGCTCGGCACGTTCGCGGCGGCGTGGTGTCCGGGGCCGCCCGCGCTCGCGTCAGGCGAGCCAGGCATCGTCGCGCTCCAGTTGTGCCATCACGCGCTTCCAGCGGGTCGCGACGGTGGCGTCGACCTGGCCGCCGGCGAAGTCGAGGCGGCAGCCGCCGCGCTCGATCGTCGCGTCGGCGAACGGTCGCCAGCCGGCGTGCGCGAGCGCATCGCCCAGCCGTTCCTCGACGATCGGGAGGTCGGCCGGATGGACGTAGATGCCACCCGGGTCGACCGTGCGCGCGATCCCGGACAACGCGTCGCTGACCAGCGGGATCACGATCTCGGGGCGGACCGCGATGCTCTCGCGCACGATCTGCCGCGCCAGGTCGACCGCGAGCTGAACCAGCGTCCCGGCCATCTCGCGTTCCATCCGCGCGACCGCGGTCGACACGCCGGTCAGCATCGACGCGATCCGCTGGTTGCCTTCGCGCGCCTCGTCGAGGCCCGCGCGATAGCCTTCGTCGCGGGCGCGCGCCTCGATCGCGGAGACCTCGTCGACCGTGGGCAGATGCTCCGCGCGGATCCTGACGTCGGCCGGTGCGATCGTGTCGGCCGCGTCGAAGCCGCCGATGGTCCACGGTCGCAGGCCGGCCCCGCGGTCCGCGGCGATGACCCGGTCGGAGGCGCGGTCGGCAGGCGGCGCCGGCTGCTCAGACGTAGCCATCGCCGCCGGCCCTGCCGCCGAGCTGCAGCTGCCCGTCGTCCGCGAGCCGCCGGACGGTCTTCAGGATCGCCTTCTGCTCGGCCTCGACCTCGGACAGCCGCACCGGCCCCTTCGCGTCGAGGTCCTCGCGCATCATGTCGGCCGCGCGCTGCGACATGTTCCGGAAGATCTTGTCGCGCAGCGCCTCGGACGCGCCCTTCATCGCGATGATCAGCGACTCGGACTGCACTTCGCGGAGCAGCAGCTGAACGCCGCGATCGTCGATGTCGATGATGTTGTCGAAGACCACCATCGCGTCGAGGATCCGGTCGGCGAGTGCCGGATCGGAAACGCGCAGGTTCTCGATGATCACGGCCTCGGCCTCGGCGCCGACGTGGTTCAGGATCTCCGCCGCCGCGCGCACGCCGCCGATGTCCGACCGCTTGACCCGGCCCCCGCTCGCGACGAGCTTATCGAGCGCCGTGTCGAGCTCGCGCATCGCCTGCGGCTGGATCGCATCGAGCGTCGCGATGCGATGGATCACCTGGCCCTGCATCTCGGCGTCCAGCGCCGCGAGCACCGCCGAGGCCTGGTCGCGATCGAGATGCGCGAGGACCGACGCGACGATCTGCGGATGTTCGCCCCCGATCAGCTCGGCCACGCTCTCGGCGTCCATCAGCTTCAGGCCGTCGATGCCGCTCGAGCGGTCCTCCTTCCGTATGCGGTCGCTGAGCTCCCGCGCCGGGTCGGCACCGAGCGACTTGTTCAGGACCGCGCGGTGGTTGCGCGCCGCGCCCGCGTCGATCGCGGGCTGCTTCGATGCGGCGCCGGTGAAGCGCTCGAGCGTGACGGTCATGCGTTCGTGCGAGACGTCGCCGAGCTGCGCCATCGCGGCGCCCAGCTTCGCGACCTCCGAAGCGCCGAGATGCCGGAAGACCTCGGCCGCCTCGTCCTCGCCGATCGCCATCATCAGGATCGCGCTGTCCTCGATCCCGACGCTGCTCATTCGGCGGCGACCCAGTTGCGGACCAGGCCGGCCAGCGCCTTCGGATCGTCGCGGGCCAGTTGCCGTGCGCGTTGCAGGTGTTCGGGATAGGCGGGCGGCGACTTCGCAGTCGCCTCGCCGCCGGTCGCGAGCAGCGGCGTCGACGGGATCGTCGGCGTCGTCATCCGCCGGATCGCAGGACGCAGGACGCCGAACAGCAGATAGGCCGCGACCAGCGCGAACGCCACGTTCTTGCCGACGTCCTTCGCGAACGCGACGTTGTCGGGACGCTTCCACATCGGCACGTCGATCGCGGCGACCGGCTCGGGCTGCGTGAACGGCGTGTTGACGACGTTGATCGAGTCGCCGCGCTTCTCGTCGAAGCCGATCGCCTGGCGGGCCAGCGCGGTGATCTGCTCGATCTCCTCTTTCCCGAGCGGCGCCGAGCTCGTGGCCCTCCCCGGGGCGGCCGTGGCAGCGGTCGTCGCATCCCGGTCCGCCGGCATCGCGCCGCTGGGGCGATGGTTGACGACGATCGCCGCGGACAGCCGGCGGACGGTGCCGATCGCGAGCCGCTTCGTCTCGACGGTCCGATCGAGCTCGTAGCTGATCGTGTTGTCCTTCTTCGTCGACGTCGATGTCGTCGCCGGCGCCGCCAGGTTGCCCTGCGCGCCGGGCGGGACGGACCCCCGGTTGGTCGAATCCGTACTCTGCCGGCTGCGCATCGCGGCCTTGTCGGGCGTACCGTTCGGCGCGAACGTCTCGGCGGTGCGCTCGACCTGGCTGAAGTCCAGGTCGGCCGTGACTTCCGCTCGCACGTTGCCGGGGCCGACCATCTTCTCGATCAGCCCGGTGATCCGGTTCGCGTAGTCCTGCTCCTGCTGGCGCACGTACGCGAGCTTCCCCGGGTCGAGGCCGTTGATTTCGGTGGTGCGGCTGAGCAGGTTGCCCGAGCCGTCGACGATGCTGACGCCCGGATCGGCCAGCTCGGGCACGCTCGACGCGACGAGATGCACGATGCCCTGGACCTGCGCGCCGTCGAGCGTCTTGCCCGGATACAGCGACAGCACGACCGACGCGGTCGGCTTCTGGTGTTCGCGGAGGAAGATCGTCGGCTTCGGGATCGCGAGGTGGACCCGTGCGCCCTGCACGGCGGCGATGGTCTGGATCGACTTCGCGAGCTCGCCTTCGAGCCCGCGCTGGAAGTTCATCTGTTCCTGCAGTTGCGTCGTGCCGAATTTCTGCTGGTCGAGCAGGTCGTAGCCC
>CAXTDA010000290.1:0-5416 GCA_964242935.1 uncultured Burkholderiaceae bacterium
GTGTCCGAAATGGACGCCCGCTTCGAGCATTTCACGCATGCTGGTCGACATTCAAAAGCTCCTAAGGGTTGGGTCTGGAGACACGCGCTGCACCGGCGGGCGATGGAACGAATCGCGAACCCGTCGCGTATCCGTCTCACCTCCCGTCCGGCACCCTCGGTGCGCGTGCTCGCTGGTGGATGACCGCCCGACCGACGTCGGGCCGCCCCTGCTGCTCGGCTGCGGGCGCGTCGACGATGGAATTCCGCGCCGACGCCCGCATTTATTTCTTCGTCCGTGTCCTTGGATGCGGATCGTGAAAACGAAACCACGTCATCGGCCGTCCGGACTGCAGCAAGCCCGCTATTATAGCGGCTTTCATGGATGGCACCACTGCCCGCCCGCCGCTGCCGCCTGTCCCCGCGCCGCCATCCACTTTCGCCGACCGTCCATGAGTTCGCTGCCTCGTCCCCTCGTCAAGCCCGTGATCAAGACCGCCGACGACATCGCGCACATGCGCGTCGCCGGACGGCTGGGTGCCGAGGTGCTCGACTACATCACGCCGTTCGTGAAGCCCGGCGTCACGACCGGCGAGCTCGACCGCCTGTGCCACGCCTACATGGTCGAGGTCCAGCAGACCGTGCCGGCCCCGCTCAACTACGCGCCGCCCGGCTACCGGCCGTATCCGAAGTCGGTCTGTACCTCGGTCAATCACCAGGTGTGCCACGGCATCCCCGGCGAGCGGGTCCTGAAGAACGGCGACATCGTCAACATCGACGTGACGGTGATCAAGGACGGTTACCACGGCGACACGAGCCGGATGTTCGTCGTCGGGGACGCGTCGATCCAGGCGAAGCGCCTCTGCGAGGTCACGTTCGAGTGCATGTGGCTGGGGATCCAGGCCGTGAAGCCCGGGGGGCATCTCGGCGACATCGGCTTCGTCATCCAGCGCCATGCGGAGCGGAACGGCTTCTCGGTCGTGCGCGAGTTCTGCGGCCACGGCATCGGCCAGCGCTTCCACGAGGATCCGCAGGTCCTGCACTACGGCCGGCCCGGAACGCTCGAGCGCCTCGTGCCCGGGATGATCTTCACGGTCGAACCGATGATCAACGCGGGTCGCCGCGAGATCCGCGAGATGAACGACGGCTGGACCATCGTCACGAAGGACCACAGCCTGTCCGCCCAGTGGGAGCACACGGTGCTGGTCACCGACGACGGCTTCGAGGTGCTGACGGTCTCCGCCGGGACGCCGCCCGCGCCGCCAGCGCTGTCGACCGCCGCTTGAAGGCCCGCGGTCGAACGCGTCGCCGGTACCGCGCGACGCGATCCGGCTCCGCGACCCGTTCGACACCGAAGGCCGCATGTCGTCCCTGATCGAGTCCCCGCCCCCGCGCGTGACGATACCGCCGCCGCCCGGCCCGACCGTCGTCACGATCGCGTCGGATGCGCTCGCGGTCCGCACGGCGCTCGAATCGGAGAGCGCGCGACTGCTGGCGGAGTTCGATCGCGTGCCGCGCAGCCAGCGGCTGCTCCGCGGACTCGCGACCGCGCACGACGTCGCGCTCCGCGCGTGCTGGAAGCTGGTCGGCATGCCGCCGTCGGCCGCGCTCGTCGCAGTCGGCGGCTACGGTCGCGGCGAACACTATCCGCACTCCGACGTCGACGTCCTGCTGCTGCTCGCCGAAGCGCCCGATCCGGCAGGCGCCAGCACCGTCGAACGCCTGATCGGGATGCTGTGGGACCTCGGCTTCGAGATCGGCCACAGCGTCCGCACGATCGCCGAGTGCCTGACCGAGGCGGAACGCGACGTGACGGTCGCCACCGCCCTCCTCGAGGGCCGGCACGTCGCCGGCGACCGCCCGCTCTCCGCGGCGCTGTTCGAACGGATCGCCGACGCGGTCGAGCCGCGCCAGTACTTCCGCGCGAAGATGCTCGAGCAGCAACAGCGTTATGCGAAGTACCAGGACACGCCGTACGCGCTCGAACCGAACATCAAGGAAAGCCCGGGCGGCCTGCGCGACCTGCAGATGATCCTGTGGACCGCGCGGGCGGCGCGCCTCGGCCGCTCGTGGGCCGAGCTCGAGGCCGGCAAGGTCGTCACGCCGGTCGAGGCGCGCCAGATCCGCCGCTGCGAGAGCTTCCTGCAGCAGGTGCGCATCCGCCTGCATCGCATCGCCCATCGTCGCGAGGATCGCCTCGTCTTCGACGTGCAGACGGCGCTCGCCGAGGAATTCGGGCTCGAGCAGACCGCGACGCGACGTGCGAGCGAAGTGCTGATGCAGCGCTACTACCGGACGGCAAAGGTCACGACGCAGCTCAACGTGATCGTGCTGCAGACGATCGAGGCCGCCCTCTTCCCCGCGCGCAACGTCGCGCCGGTCGCGATCGACGCCCACTTCCTCAACGCCGGCGGACTGCTCGACATCGTCGACGAGGGACTGTTCTTCCGGCGACCGTCGGCGCTGCTCGAGGCCTTCCTCGTGATGCAGCGGCATTCGGAGCTGGGCGGCATGACCGCCCGGATGATGAACGCGATCTGGCACGGCCGGACGCTGATCGACGCGACGTTCCGCCGCGATCCGGCGAACCGCGCGCTGTTCATCGCGATCCTGAAGGAGCCGCGCGGCATCCTGCATGCGCTCAGGCGCATGAATCAGCTGTCGGTGCTCGGGCGTTACCTGCCCGTCTTCCGCCGCATCGTCGGACAGATGCAGCACGATCTCTATCACGTCTACACGGTCGACCAGCACATCCTGATGGTGGTACGGAACATCCGCCGCTTCACGATGCCGGAGTTCGCGCACGAGTACCCGCTCTGTTCGCGGCTGACGGCCAACTTCGAACGGCCGTGGCTGCTCTACGTGGCCGCGCTCTTCCACGACATCGCGAAGGGGCGCGGCGGCGACCATTCGCAGCTCGGCCGGGACGACGTGCGCCGCTTCGCGCGCCATCACGGCATCGAGACCGGCGACGTCGACCTGCTCGTCTTCCTGGTCGAGCATCACCTGACGCTGTCGCGCGTGGCCCAGAAGGAGGACTGGTCGAATCCCGAGGTGCTCGCCGGCTTCGCGCGCGTCGTCCGGAACGAGCGCTGGCTGACCGCGTTGTACCTGCTGACCGTTGCGGACGTCCGCGGCACCAGCCCGAAGGTGTGGAACGCGTGGAAGGGAAAGCTGTTCGAGGACCTGTACTTCCGGGCGCTCCGCTTCGTCACGGAGGCCGATCGCGCGGGCAGCCCGCCGAGCGCCCCGGCCGAACTCGAGGCGCGGCAGGACGAGGCACGCCGCATCCTCGGGCTCTACGACTTCGACCCTGCGGCGGTCGAGCGCTTCTGGAAGCGTCTCGACGTCGCGTGGTTCCTTCGCCATGACGCGCAGGACATCGCGTGGATCACGCGCGCGTTCGCGCTGGTCCGTGACACCGCGCGGCCGAAGGTCAAGGCGCGCCTGTCGCCGGCGGGCGAAGGGCTGCAGATCGTCGTCTTCACGCTCGACCAGCCCGATCTGCTCGCACGCATCTGCGACTACTTCGACCGCCAGCGCTTCCTGATCGTCGACGCGCGCGTCCACACGACGCTCGGCAACGAAGGCGAACGGCATGCGCTCGACAGCTTTCACGTCCTCGATCCCGACGGCGGCCACTATCGCGATCGCATCGTCAAGCTCGAACGCGACCTCGCGCAGCACCTGATGTATCCGACGCCGCTGCCGCCCCCGGCAACCGGTCGCCCGTCGCGCCAGTCGCGCAGCTTCCCGATCGCACCGGCCGTGGACCTCCGTCCCGACGACCGCGGCCGCTTCTTCCTGCTGACGCTGTCGACGTCGGATCGCGACGGCCTGCTGTACGCGATCCTGCGGGTCCTCGCGCATCATCGCGTCAACGTGCAGGCCGCGAAGATCACGACGCTCGGCGAACGCGTCGAGGATTTCTTCCTGCTCGACAGCTCGACGCTGTCGGACGCGAAGGCGCAGCTGAAGCTCGAGACCGATCTGCTCGAAGTGCTCGCGCCGTGAACGACCGCCCCGATCCCCCACGACGGACGCGTGCGCCGCGACCTGCGACGCCGCCGCCGTCACCGCTTCGGTCACTGCCTGCCTCGCCCGACGCGGCCGGTTCGTTGCGGTTGTCGAAGCGGATGGCCGAGCTCGGCCTTTGTTCTCGTCGCGAGGCCGACGAATGGATCGTCCGCGGCTGGGTCTTCGTCGACGGCGAGCGGACCGACGTGCTCGGCAGCAAGGTCCTGCCGGACCAGAAGATCACCGTCACGCGCGCCGCGACCGCCGAGCGCGACGCTCGCGTGACGATTCTCGTCAACAAGCCGATCGGGCTCGTCTCCGGGCAGGCCGAGGACGGCTACAAGCCGGCGGCGACCCTGGTCGTTCCGGATCACCACTGGTCCGGCGATCCGCGCACGCTCGCCGCCGACTGGCGGCCGCCGCGCGGGCTCGCGCCGGCCGGCCGCCTCGACATCGATTCGACCGGCCTGCTCGTGCTGACGCAGGACGGACGCATCGCGCGCCAGCTGATCGCCGACGACTCCGACATGGAGAAGGAATACCTGGTGCGCGTCGCGGGATCGCTGTCCGAGGAGTCGCTGCAGCTGCTCAACCACGGCCTGTCGCTCGACGGCGTCCCGTTGAAGCCGGCGCGCGTCGCCTGGCAGAACGAAGACCAGCTGCGCTTCGTGCTGCGCGAGGGAAAGAAGCGCCAGGTGCGGCGCATGTGCGAGCTGGTCCGCCTGCACGTGCTCGGTCTGCGCCGCGTGCGGATCGGCCAGGTGATGCTGGGCGACCTGCCCGTCGGCAAGTGGCGTTACCTCGGGCCCGACGAGCGCTTCTAGTCGTCGACGACCGCTTCGCCGGGAAACAGCTCCTCGGTGAACCCGAAGCGCGAGAAGTCGCGGATGCGCATCGGATAGAGGATGCCGTCGAGGTGGTCGCATTCGTGCTGGACCACCCGCGCGTGGAATCCGCCCGCGACGCGGTCGATCGGGCGGCCGGCCGCATCGAAGCCGCGATAACGGATGCGACCGCTCCGCGGCACGACGCCGCGCATGCCGGGCACCGACAGGCAGCCTTCCCAGCCATCGATCGGGTCCGCGTCGAGCACGTCGACGACCGGATTCAGGAGGACCGTCTGCGGCACCGGATCGTCGGCGTCGCGCTGGGCGCTCTCGGAGAAGCCGAAGATCACGAGTCGCAGGTCGACGCCGATCTGCGGCGCCGCGAGTCCGGCGCCTTTCGCGTCGTGCATCGTGTCGAACAGGTCGGCGACCAGCCGATGGAGCTCCGGCGTGTCGAAGCGCTCGACCGGCCGCGCGACGCGGAGCAGCCGGGCGTCGCCCATCCGCAGGATCGGATGGATCACGCCGGCTCCGCGACGCCGCTCTCGCGGACGAACGACACGATCAGCGCGCGCACGTTGTCCATCGCGACCG
>CAXTDA010000291.1:0-5412 GCA_964242935.1 uncultured Burkholderiaceae bacterium
TTCCCGTCGACGGTGAAGCTGGGGCCCTCGGGCTGGGTGATCATGATGGGCCGCTGCGTGGTGCGCGGCGGCCCGGCGGAGGCCGGGTCGTCGAACTTGACCACCTCCGAGGGCCCGGGCCCCACGCCCCCCTCGCCGACGACCACCCGGTCGTGCGGACCGCCTACACGCGCCTGCTCCACCAGGCCGGCGACAGCGCCGTGGCCGCCGACGTCGGCGACGGCATCGCGGCGTGCAGCGCGTTCGACGCGACCGCACCCGACGTGACGGTGACGGACCTGTCGATGACGCCGGTCGGCGGCCTCGAGCTGATCGGCCGGCTGCTGGAAAGGGCGCCGGCCGCGCGCGTGCTGGTCTTCAGCATGCACGACGGCGCCGTCCTGCTGCGGCGCGCGCTCGAGGCCGGCGCGCGCGGCTTCGTGACGAAGGCGAGTTCGCCCGAGTGCCTGGTCGACGCGGTGCGCGAGGTCGCCGCGGGCCGCCGTTACATCGGCTCCGAGCTGACCGGGAACTCGCCCGCGATCGCCGACTTCGAGGTCGAACAGCTGCGCGCGCTGAGCGGCCGTGAGTTCGAGGTCCTCCGGTTGCTCGCGAACGGCGACACGGTCAACCAGTGCGCCGAGGTGCTCGGACTCAGCCCGAAGACGATCGCGAACCTTCAGACGACGATCAGGGAGAAGCTCGGCGTGACCACGTCGGCGCTCCTCGTCCACCTCGCGATCCGCCACGGCATCGTGCCGGTCCGGTAATCCCGGCCCGGGAATTTCTCCCTGTACCGTCGGCGCCGCGTCGTCTAGCGTCTCGGCATTCCGCGCACCGGTCACCGGTGAAGACGAGACGAGGAGATCGGATGCAACGGGAGAGGAGGCGAGGCGTCGCCCGCCTGGTCGCGACGTGCGCGCTGTCGGCGGCGCTGCTGCCGGCGCTGTTGCCGGCGCGCTCATCGGCCCAGACCGTCGCCGAGCCGCCGGTCGTGCTGCCGGCCGTGGAGGTGGTGTCCCGCACGCCGCTCGAAGGGGTCGGCGTGCCGAAGGACCGCATCCCGGCCAACGTGCAGACCGCCGATTCGAACGACCTCGAGCGCAGCCACGCCGACACGCTGACCAACTTCCTCAACCGTCGCTTCGGCAGCGTCCACGTCAACGAGGTCCAGAACAACCCGTTCCAGCCCGACATCAACTATCGCGGGTTCACCGCATCGCCGCTGCTCGGCACGCCGCAAGGGTTGTCGGTCTACGTCGACGGCGTGCGCTTCAACCAGCCGTTCGGCGACGTCGTCAGCTGGGACCTGATCCCGCGCGCCGCGATCTCGACGATCGTGCTGAACCCCGGCTCCGATCCGCTGTTCGGGTTGAATACGCTCGGCGGCGCGCTCGCGATCACGACGAAGGACGGGCTGAAGAATCCCGGCACGTCGATCCAGGTCGGCGGCGGCTCGTACGGGCGGAACACGATCGAATTCGAGACCGGCGGCCGTTCGGCGAACGGGCTCGACTGGTACGCCACCGGCAACCACTTCCACGACCAGGGCTGGCGCGATGCGTCGCCGAGCGACGTCAACCAGCTGTTCGGCAAGGTCGGCTGGCGATCGGCCGACACGCGCGTCACGCTGTCGGGCGCGTTCGCGCACAACGACCTGATCGGGAACGGCCTGCAGGAGCAGCGGCTGCTGGCCGCGGACCGCTCGAGCGTCTACACGTTGCCCGACGTCACGCGGAACCGTTCGGTGCTGTTCAACCTGTCCGGCAACCACGACTTCAACGACCATCTGTCGTTCGCCGGCAACGCGTATTACCGCAACATCCGCACGCGGACGTTCAACGGCGACGTCAACGACGACTCGCTGGACCAGTCGGTCTACCAGCCGAGCGCGGCCGAGATCACGGCGCTGAGAGCGGCCGGCTACACGGGCTTCCCGACCGGTGGCGCGAACGCGGCGAATACCCCATTCCCGAGGTTCCGCTGTATCGCCAACGTGCTGCGGAACGACGAGCCGGCCGAGAAGTGCAGCGGCGTCGACAACTTCACGGCGACGGCCCAGCACGAGGAGGGCGTCACCGGCCAGCTGAACCGGAGGGACGACTTCGCCGGCCACGCGAACCTGTTGATCGTCGGCGCCGCGGCCAACGTCAGCCGCGTCCACTTCGACCAGGGTTCCGAGCTCGGATACGTCAACCCCGATCGCAGCATCACCGGCGCCGGCGGCTTCGGCGACGGGGGACGGACCGGCGGCAACGTCGACGGCGTGCCGTACGACACGCGCGTCGACCTGACCGGGCGGACGCGCACGTGGAGCCTGTTCGCGACCGACACGTTCGCGCTCGACCCGAAGGCGCAGCTGACGCTGTCCGGCCGCTACAACCACACGCGCGTCGACACGACCGACGCGATCACGCCGGGCGGCGGGCCCGGCTCGCTCGACGGGCAGCACACGTTCAGCCGCTTCAATCCCGCCGCGGGCGTGACGTATGCGGTGGCGCCGGCGCTCGGCCTGTACGCCGGCTACAACCAGGGCGCGCGGACCCCGTCGGTGATCGAGCTCGGTTGCGCCGACCCCGCGAGTCCATGCAAGCTGCCGAATGCGTTCGCCGGCGACCCGCCGTTGAAGCAGGTCGTCGCCCGTACCGTCGAGGCGGGCGTCCGGGGCAGCGTCGCCGGCGCGACCTGGAACCTCGGCGTCTTCCGGACGGAGAACCGCGACGACATCCTGTTCGTCGCCGACAACCAGAACGGCTTCGGCTACTTCCGCAACTTCGGCAAGACGCGTCGCCAGGGCGTCGAGACCGGGGTCGACGGTCGCATCGCGAAGCTCGAGTACGGCGCGAACTACACGTGGCTCGACGCGACCTACCGCAGCAGCGAGGTCATCAACGGGTCGAACAACAGCAGCAACGACCAGGCCGCCGCCGGCTTCCCGGGCGTCGACGGCAACATCGTCATCGCCCCCGGCGACCGCATCCCGCTGATGCCGCGCCACGTCTTCAAGGCCTATGCGCAATACGACTTCGACGCGCAGTGGTCGCTCGGCCTCGACATGGTCGCCGTCGGCTCGTCGTTCGCGCGCGGCAACGAGAACAACCAGCACCAGGCCGCCGGCCCGTATTACATCGGGTCGGGCCGCAGCCCGGGCTACGCGGTGTTCAACCTCGGGGTCGACTACCGGCCGACGCGGAACGTCAAGCTGTTCATGCAGGTCAGCAACCTGTTCGACCGCGACTACAGCACCGCGGCGCAGCTCGGGACCGCCGCGTTCAACGCGAACGGCGGATTCCAGGCGCGGCCGTTCCCGGCGAACCGGAACGGCGACTTTCCGCTCGAGCATTCGACGTTCTATGCGCCGGGCGCCCCACGGATCGTCATGGTCGGCCTCAGGTACACGCTCGACTGATCATTGTTCATCGGAGATCAGGCGCTTGCCGAGGCTGACCGCGTCGTCCTGCACGTAGCCGATCGATCGATAGAACGCGGTCGCCGCCGCGTTCGAGGTGCGCACCTGCAGGTTCAGCTTCGGGCAGCCGAGCGCCACCAGCGCGCGCTCGGCCTCGCCGACCAGCGTCCGGGCATGACCGTGGAGGCGATGCGCCGAATCGACCGCGAGGTAGTTCATCCAGCCGCGATGCCCGTCGTAGCCGACCATTGCAGTCGCAACGATTGCATCGGCCACGGTGCCGACGAGGAACAGCTCGGGCTGCACGGTCTGCTTCCGCGCGATGTCGCGCTTCGGGTCGTTCCACGGCCGCGTCAGCTCGCATGCGGTCCAGAGCGCGATGACGGCCGCCTCGTCGGCGTCGCGGTACGGGCGGATCGTCAATCGATCGTGCATCACTTCGTGACCCAGCCGCCGCTGACCGGGAAGACCTGCCCGACGAAACAGTCGGCCGCGTCGCTGCACAGGTAGGCGGCGAACGTCGCGTCCTCCTCGGCCGACACGAGGCGCCCGAGCGGCACCTCGCGCGCGAGCCGCTCACGAAAGCGCGGGTCGGCCTGCACGTCGTGCGGGAAGTAGGTCGGGTTGTCGACGAAGTTCTGCGCGATTGCGTTGACCCGGACGCCGTGCGGCGCGAGCTCGACGCCGAGCGCCTGGGGTTCGGCTCGCGGCGCGCCGCGCGCCGCGCTGTACGTCGACGCGCGCTTCATCCCGCGCAATGCGGACGCGCTACCGACGACGAGGATCTTCCCGCACCCGCGCGCGACCATCTGCGGCAGCACCGCGGCGACGAGGCCCGGCATCGGGTCGACGAGGTGCGCGAAGACGTCGCGCCATTCGTCCTCGGTGACGTCGGCCGCGCGCGTGGCCGGGGCCGGCAGCGCGAGATGGAGGACCAGCGCGTCGACGGCGCCGCAGCGTTCGACGAGTCGCCGCGCCGCATCGCGATCGATCTTCGTCTGGACGTCGGTGGTCACGTCGGCACCGAGTGCGGCGAACACGCCGGCCAGCGCCGGACCCATGAACGCGTCGGCCTGCGTGATCAGCACGCGCTTTCCGGCGAGGCTGGTGGATGCCGGCTTCATGCGATCAGCGTCACGAGCCGGACGTCCGCGCGATCGCCGTCGACGATCAGCTCGCCGACCGAGATCGGCAGCCTGAATCGGCGCGGGCCGGCGCTGCCGGGATTGACGTAGCGCACACCGTCGCGTTCGACCACGGCCGGCTTGTGCGAGTGGCCGTGGACGACGATCGAGACGCCGTCGGGCAGCGCCGCCGGCAGATCGGCGACGTCGTGGATCGCGAGCAGCGTCACGTCTTCGATGCGCAGCGTCCGCTCGACGGGTATCGCGTCGGCCCACGCGCCGCGGTCGTTGTTGCCCCGGACCACGGTGAGCGGCGCGACCGCGGCGAGCCGGTCGAGCACGGTCGGGTCGCAGACGTCGCCCGCGTGCACGATGCGGTCGCAACCGCCGAGGAACGCGATCGCCTCGGGGCGAAGCAACCCGTGCGTGTCCGAGATCAGTCCGATGCGTTCCATGGGGGCGGTTCCGTGACGACGTCGGCTCGGGCATGCTTTCGGTTTTCGCGGCACTCTAACCTGTCGTCGGACACGCCGATGCAAGCCTTGACCGAAGATCCCGACCCGACCGTCGCGCCGGCGGCCGTCGCGCCGCGCGAGACCGAGCTGAAGCTGTTCGTGCCGCCGTCGAGCGTCGCGCGGCTGTGGAGCCATGCGTCGATCGTCGAGCACGCGATCGCGCCGCTCCGCGTCGCGCGCCTCGAGAACCGCTACTTCGACACGCCCGCGCACGACCTCGCGGCGCGGCGGATGGCGCTGCGTCTGCGTCGCGCCGGCCGCCGCTGGGTGCAGACGTTGAAGGCGGCCGAAGCCGGCGAGGCGGCGCTCAGCACGCGCGGTGAATGGGAGCTGCCGGTCGCGGGTCCGGGGGGCGCGGGCGGCGCGCGCCGCGGCACGCCGCGCG
>CAXTDA010000292.1:0-5408 GCA_964242935.1 uncultured Burkholderiaceae bacterium
CCGCAGCCGTACTTCGGGCCGTTCAGGCCGAGGTCGTTCCGGAGGACGTGCAGCAACGACGCGGCGGCGGCGCCGATGATCGTCTCGACACGCCCGTTGACCGTCAGCGTGAGGCGCGACGGTGACGTCATCGTCGGTCAACGGAACGCGATGGCGCTCGACTGGATCACGGTGACGCCGGCCTTCTTCATCGACGCCATCGCGGCAGCGAGCGAGCCGTTCAGGTCGATCGCCCGCGTCGCGTCCTCGATCACGACGGTCCGGAAGCCCGCCTTCCGCGCGTCGATCGCCGTCCACGCGACGCAGAAGTCGGTCGCGAGGCCGACGACGTAGACCGTCGCGATGCCACGGGCCTTCAGGTACGCGGCGAGGCCGGTGGTCGTCCGGTGATCGGCTTCGGTGAATGCCGAGTAGCTGTCGACGTCGCGATGAAACCCCTTCCGGATCACGAGCTGCGCGCGCGGGAGCACGAGATCCTTCAACAACGCGGCGTCGTCCGTTCCCTGCACGCAGTGATCCGGCCACAGGACCTGCGTGCCGTACGGCATCTTGGTCGTCTCGAACGGCTTCGCGCCGGCATGGCGGCTCGCGAACGACGCGTGGTCCGGCGTGTGCCAGTCCTGCGTGACCACGACGTTCTCGAACGCCGGCGCGATCCGGTTGATGATCGGTACGACGTCCTCGCCGTTCTTGACCGGCAGCGTCCCGCCGGTGACGAAACAGTTCTGCACGTCGACGACGATCAGCGCCGAGCGGGCGTCGGGTTCGATGCGGTCCGCGGATGGCGACGGCGTGTGCGGCGCAGGTGCGGCGAGCACGGTCGTGGCGAGCAGACTCGAGAGAACAACGGATGCAACCCTTGCAGATGCAATCATCGGTCGAACCTCCGTCAAGTCGAAAAGGCGCATTCAGACACTCAGGTAAGCCCTCCTCACATCGTCGGCCTCCGCCAGCGCCGCCATCGTCCCGCTCCAGCGGATCTGCCCCTTTTCGAGCACGTAGGCCCGGTCGCTGACCAGCTCCGCGAAATGCATGTTCTGCTCGGACAGCAGGATGCTCACGCCTTCCGCCTTCAGCGCGAGGATCATGTGCGCCATCTGCTCGACGATCACCGGCGCGACGCCTTCCGACGGCTCGTCGAGCAGGACCAGGAACGGGTTGCCCATCAGCGTCCGCGCGACGGTCAGCATCTGCTGCTCGCCGCCGCTCATCCGGCTGCCGGGACGGTCGGGCATCTCGCCGAGGTTCGGGAACAGCGCGAACAGCCGGTCCTCGGTCCACTCGGTCGCCGCCGTCCCGTCCGCCCAGCGCCGCGGCGGCTGACGACCGACCTCGAGATTCTCGCGGACCGTGAGGTCGCCGAACACGCGTCGATCCTCCGGCACGTAGCCGAGGCCGAGGCGCGCCACCACGTGCGGCTCGGCCTTCGAGACGTCGCGGTCGAGGAAGCGGATGCTGCCCTTCCGCCGTGCCAGCATGCCCATCAGCGCCTTCAGCGTCGTCGACTTGCCGGCGCCATTGCGGCCCATCAGCGCGACGACCTCGCCGCGTCGCACGTCGAGATCGACGTCGAACAGGATCTGCGCCGCGCCGTACCACGCATTCAACGCCTTCGCATCGAGCAGGGTCGTCGATATCACGCGCCGACCTCCGCCTTCAGCCGCTCGAACGTCTTGCCGCTGCCGAAGTACACCTCCTGCACCTTCGGATGGTCGCGGATCTCCGCCGGACGCCCTTCGGCGATCAGCCGTCCGCGCGCGAGGACGATCAGCCGGTCGGCATACGCGAAGACGACGTCCATGCTGTGCTCGGTGAACAGCACCGCCATGCCGCGCTCGACGACGAGGCGCTTCGTCAGCGCCATCAGCGCGTTCCGCTCCTGCGGTGCCATGCCGGCCGTCGGCTCGTCCATCAACAGCAGCTTCGGCGCGTTGGCCATCGCGATCGCCAGCTCGACGCGCTTGACGTCGCCGTACGCGAGGACGCTGCATGGTCGATCGGCCTGCGGCTGCATCCCGACCTGCTGCAGCAGCGCCATCGCGTCGTCGCGCCGGTGGTCGGCGGCCCGCGCGAAGAACGAGAACACCTTCGCGTCGGCCGACAGCAATGCCATCTGCACGTTCTCGACCACCGTCAGCGACGCGAACGTCTCGGCGATCTGGAACGTGCGCCCGACGCCGCGGTGCCAGATGTCGCGGGGCTTCCGGCCGATCAGCTCGACGCCGTCGAACCGGATCGATCCGGTGTCGGCGCGCAACTGGCCGTTGACCATGTTGAAGGTCGTCGACTTTCCGGCGCCGTTCGGCCCGATCAGCGCGAGCAGCTCGCCGCGTTCCAGCGAGAAGCCGATGCCGTCGACCGCGCGGTTGCCGCCGAACGACTTGCCGAGTCCGGTGACTTCCAGCAGCTTCATGCGGCGACCTTTCGCATCCTGCCGAACAGTCCGGCGAAGAAGCCCGCGATCCCCTGCGGGAAGACGAGCACCAGCAACAGGATCACGCCGCCGAGCAGCGCGCGCCAGTAGTCGGTATTGCGGGCGACGGCGTCCTGCAGCCACGTGAACGTCACGGCGCCGACGATCGGGCCGGCGAGCGTCTGCAGGCCGCCGAGCAGCACCATCACCAACCCGTCGACCGAGCGGTTGACCGAGACCGTGTCGGGCGAGATGCTGCCCTTCGAGAACGCATACAGCGCGCCGGCCAGCCCCGCGAACGCCGCGGCGATCACGAACGCCACCCACTGGACGCGCTTGACGTCGATGCCGATCGCGTCGGCGCGAAGCGGCGAGTCGCGACCGGCGCGCATCGCGTAGCCGAACGGCGAGAACAGCACGCGGCGGATCGCCAACACGCCGACGACGACGAGCGCCATCGTCAGGTAGTAGTAGCTCCGCTTGTCGGCGAGCCAGCTCGCCGGCCAGACGCCGGTCAGCCCGTTGCTGCCGCCGGTGAAGTCGTCCCACTGGAAGACGACCGACCAGACGATCTGCGAGAACGCGAGCGTCAGCATCGCGAGGTAGACGCCCGAGAGGCGCACGCAGAACCAGCCGAAGACGATCGCGCCGAGCACCGCGACGAACGGCGACAACAGCAACGACAGCTCCATCGGCAATCCGATCGATCGCACCAGCAATGCGGCACCGTAGGCGCCGAGGCCGAAGTACGCCGCATGCCCGAACGAGTGCATCCCGGCCGGCCCCATGATGAAGTGCAGGCTGACTGCGAACAGCGTCGCGGTCAGCAGGTCGATCGCGAGCACGGTGAGATACGGCGAGCTCGCGGTCAGGAACGGCCAGGCGAGCAGCGCGATCAGCAGGATTGTCGCCGCGATCTTCAACGGCCGGTCCGCGGACCGGAGCGGCGCCTCGACCGGCGCGGTGCCGCGCACGGTCGCCTGCGGACGGCCGAGCAGTCCCCACGGCCGCACGACCAGCACGACGGCCATCACGAGGAACTCGACGACCAGCGTCAGCTTCGAGAACGAGAATGCGAAGCCGAACACGTCGACCGTGCCGATGCCCACGCAGATCGCCTTGACCTCGGCGATCAGAAGCGCCGCGACATAGGCGCCGGGGATCGAGCCGAGGCCGCCGACCACGACCACGACGAAGGCATCACCGACGGTCGACAGGTCGAGGCCGAGGTTGGCCGGCTCGCGCGGCAGCTGCAGCGCGCCGCCGAGTCCGGCGAGCAGCGTGCCGAGCGCGAACACCGCGGTGAACAGCCACGCCTGGTCGACACCGAGCGCGCCGACCATCTCGCGGTCCTGGGTCGCGGCGCGGACCAGCGTCCCCCAGCGGGTCTTCGTCAGCAGCAGCCACAGCAGGCCGAGCACGACCGGTCCGACGACGATCAGCAACAGGTCGTAGGTGGGAAAGCGCCGGCCGAGCACTTCGACCGCGCCGGTGAATCCGGGCGCCCGCGGGCCGAGCAGGTCCTCCGGCCCCCACAGCCACAACGTCGCGTCCTTGATGACGAGCATCAGCGCGAACGTCGCGAGCAACTGGAACAGCTCGGGCGCGCGGTAGACCCGCCGTAGCAGCACCACTTCGATGACCGCGCCGATCGCACCGACCGCGAGCGAGGCGATCAGCAACGACGGCCAGAACCACGCACCCCCGCCCATGGTACGAGTAGATGCGTCGGTCAGCGTGTACGCGATGTAGATGCCGAGCATGTAGAACGACCCGTGCGCGAAATTGACGATGCGCGTCACGCCGAAGATCAGCGACAGGCCGGCCCCGACAAGGAACAGCGACGACGCACCGGACAGGCCGTTGAGCAGCTGCACGAGGAAGGCGGACACACTCATTGCTTGCACGCTGCCCCGAGGTCGGAAGCAGCAACACTCTCGCACCCGTCGTTCCCGCGAAGGCGGGAACCCAGCGACGTTGGGTGCCGGTCGATGCACCGAGCAACGACACTGGGTTCCCGCCTGCGCGGGAACGACGGGGTCATGATGGTCTCGCCGCTAATCCACCGCCCGCAGCTTCCTCACTGCGTCATCTCCCGGAAGGAACTTCGCGCCGTCCAGATACCGGTAATCCACCATCACGCCCTTGCCCCCGTCGTTCTTCGTCCGGCCGACGAACGCGCCCATCGTCGACTGGTGGTCCTGCGCGCGGTACGTGATCTTTCCGAACGGCGAGTCGACCGCGAGCCCGGCGAACGCGGCGACCAGCTTCTCGGTGTCCGTGCCCTTGGCCTTCCTGATGCCCGCCGCGAGCGACTTGATCATCGTGTAGCCGACCACCGAGCCGAGACGCGGGTAGTCGTTGTACTTCGCGTGGTACGCGAGGAAGAACGCCTTGTGCTCGGGCGTCTGCACGCCGTACCACGGATAGCCGGTGACGATCCAGCCGTTCGGCGTCTCGTCCTTCAGCGGGTCGAGATACTCGGGCTCGCCGGTCAGCACGCTGACCACCTCGCGGCCCTGGAACAGCCCGCGCGTGTTGCCTTCGCGGACGAACTTCGAGAGGTCGGCGCCGAACAGCACGTTGAAGATCGCATCGGGCTTCGCGTCGGCCAGCGCCTGCACGACGCTACCGGCGTCGAGCTTGCCGAGCGGCGGCGACTGCTCGGCGACGAACTCGACGTCGGGCTGCGCGGCCTTCAACAGTTCCTTGAACGCGGCGATCGCCGACTGGCCGTACTCGTAGTTCGGGTAGACCAGCGCCCAGCGCTTCTTCTTGAGCTTCACGGCCTCGGGCACCAGCATCGCGGCCTGCATGTAGGTCCCGGGCCGGAGACGGAACGTGTACCGGTTGCCGCTTCCCCAGACGATCTTGTCGGTCAGCGGCTCGCCCGCGAGATAGAAGAACTTCTTCTGCTTGGCGAAGTCGGTGAGCGCGAGCCCGGTGTTCGACAGGAACGCGCCGGCCAGCACGGCGACGTTCTCGCGCGAGATCA
>CAXTDA010000293.1:0-5399 GCA_964242935.1 uncultured Burkholderiaceae bacterium
GCGCGGGCCTGCTGACGGGCGCTGCGCTGGTTGCGGCCGACCCGCGCCTGTTCCGCGGCCTTCATCGCCGCCGCCATCGCCGGCGGCAGGTCAGCCGGGTCGACCTGCGTTTTCGGTAGCGTCGTCTCGTGATAGCGCCGCACGCGCCGCTGCCATTCGATCAGCGCGGCGTCGCCTTGTCCGGCATCGACGTTGACGGTGCGGACCGCGCCCTGCGACGGCGGAGCGGATGAAGGGGCACCCGGCGTGCCCGGCACCTCGACGCCGCGGATCACGAGCGCCTGTTCGACGTGGCGCACGGTCAGCGGCAGCACCGGATCGGCGTTCAGCTCGAGGATGCCGAACGGCGCGGCGGCGAACTTCGCGAGCGGCGGCGCGAGCGCCGTCTTCGACCTGAGCGGGAACAACGACGGGTTTGACAACGGCCGGCCGGCGTCGTCGGCCAGGTCTTTCGGCATCTCGACCGTCAGCTCCGCGTTCTCGGCGAACGGCGGCTTGAACTCGACTTGCGACACCGAAGCGCTGCGGTTGTCCGGATCGAACGCCGGGTGCCGCTCGATCGCCTTCCCGGCGTCGGTGAAGCGCAGCACGAAGCGCTCCGCGACCGCGCGTGCCACCGGCGACGTGAACTCGACGCGGACCGGACGCACGGGCGTGCAGGCGGCCTGCGCGTTCTCGCGTTCGCACGTGAAGCTCGCGGTGAAGTCCGGCCGTACCTCGAAGCGGAGACGCCGTTCGACCGTCGTCGCGATGCCGCTCGCCGAAGCGATCCCCTTGCCCCAGACGACCGCGACCTTCGCGCCGTTCGGCAGGCGCCGCTGGCAAGCGAGCATCGTGACGTTGTCCGCGCGCTTGTCGCCGACCTGGCCGAGCGAGAAGCGCTTCAGCAGCTCGGCACGATCGGGGCCGTCGACGAGGCGCACGCCGACCCGCTCGCCGACGCCGGCGATCTCGCACCACGCGTTGGCCTCGACGCTGGCAGCGACGGCCGGGCCATTCAGCACCAGCACGAAGACCTGCTCCTCGTCGATCCACGCGCCGCCTTCGCCGGCCGACGGCAACGCGCGCACGATCGACGGGCCGCCGGTCGAGAACGCGAACGACTTCCGACCGCCGACCGCGCCGCCGTCGCGCGACTTCAGGTCTGCCCGGGTCGTGAACGTGCACTTCGTGCCCGGTGCGACGTCGGCGGTGAAGTCGTAGACCCAGATGCGGTCGTCGACCCAGCGTCCGGCACCGGCCGCCGGGCACTGCACGTCGAGCGGCGCGGCGTGCTTCGCGTCGCCGAAGTCGACCATCGGCTCGCTGAACGTGGCACGCGCCTGGCGGACGACGGCGACCTCGCCTTGCGGCGAGAACTGCCGCACGACCGGGTTCTTGCCGGCCGGCACCTCGCCGGGCGCGCCGAACGCATCGCGAACCGGCGGCGCTCCGCCCGCGAGCACGATGCCGGCCACGACGAACGCAGCGGCCAGCGCCGCGCGCCGAAGGCCCCGATGTCCGAAGCGACCGCGCGTCGAGCGCTTGCCCCGCGTTGCCGCGACCCGCTGTTGCATGCCGTCCCCGTTCGTTTCGTCGCATTGTGCCGTGGCGCGACCTGTCGCCGCGCGCCGGGTCGGCACGGACGCAACGCGCGATCGCCGGGTGGGTCGTCGCGCATCCTGAGGCGGCGGCGAAATCCGCGTGGCAGAATCTGCGGCCGCGCAAGACCGCGAATCCTCGACGAGAGACCACCATGAACGACGTATTCATCTGCGACGCCATCCGGACCCCGATCGGCCGTTACGGCGGCGTACTGTCGTCGGTGCGGGCGGACGACCTCGGCGCGGTGCCGATCAGGGCGTTGATGACGCGGAACGCGGCGGTCGACTGGACCGCGGTCGACGACATCGTCTACGGCTGCGCGAACCAGGCCGGCGAGGACAACCGCAACGTCGCGCGCATGTCGGGACTGCTGTCGGGGCTGCCGCTCGACGTGCCGGGCGCGACGATCAATCGGCTCTGCGGCTCGGGAATGGATGCGGTCGGCACCGCGGCGCGCTCGATCGCCGCCGGCGACCACGCGCTGATGATCGCGGGCGGTGTCGAGTCGATGAGCCGCGCGCCGTTCGTGATGCCGAAGGCCGAGTCCGCGTTCTCGCGCGCGAACACGGTCCACGACACGACGATCGGCTGGCGCTTCGTCAACAAGCTGATGAAGGAACGCTACGGCGTCGACTCGATGCCGGAGACCGGCGAGAACGTCGCGAGCGACTTCAGGATCGGCCGCGAGGACCAGGACCGCTTCGCGCTCGCCAGCCAGTCGAAGGCGGCGCGGGCGCAGGGCGACGGCACGCTCGCCGAGGAGATCACCCCGGTGACGGTGGCGCAGAAGAAGGGGGACGCCCTGGTCGTCGATCGCGATGAGCATCCGCGCGCGACCAGTCTCGAAGCGCTCGCGAAGCTGAAGGGCGTCGTTCGACCCGACGGCACGGTGACCGCCGGCAACGCGTCGGGCGTCAACGACGGCGCGTGCGCACTGCTGATCGCGAACGGCGCGGCCGCGACGGCGCACGGGCTGACGCCGAAGGTGCGGGTCGTCGGCATGGCTACTGCGGGGGTGGCGCCGCGCATCATGGGCATCGGTCCGGCGCCGGCGTCGAAGAAGCTGCTGCAGCGCCTCGGTTTGACGATCGACCGGATCGACGTGATCGAGCTGAACGAAGCGTTCGCGAGCCAGGGCATCGCGGTGCTGCGCGAGCTCGGCGTCGCCGACGACGATCCGCGGGTCAACCCGAACGGCGGCGCCATCGCACTCGGCCATCCGCTCGGCATGAGCGGCGCACGGCTCGTCACGACCGCGATGTACCAGCTGCTGCGGACCGGCGGCCGCTACGCCCTCTGCACGATGTGCATCGGCGTCGGCCAGGGCATCGCGCTCGTGATCGAACGCGTCTGATCGAAGAAGGGGGAACCGCCATGCCGATCCTCGCGCTGGACGACGTCGAGCTTCACTACCGCATCGATGGGCGCGACGATGCGCCGCCGCTGCTGTTGTCGAACTCGCTCGGGACGAACCTCGAGATGTGGGCGCCGCAGGTCGCGTTGCTGGCCGGCCGCTTCCGCGTCGTCCGCTACGACACGCGCGGTCATGGCGGGTCGTCGGTGCCGGCGGGGCCGTACACGCTCGAGCGACTCGGCCGCGACGCGATCGCGCTCCTCGACGCGCTCGCGATCGATCGCGCGCACTTCTGCGGCCTGTCGATGGGTGGCGTGATCGGGCTCTGGCTCGCGATCCACGCGCCGCTCCGCATCGATCGGCTGGTACTCGCCAACACCGGCGCGAAGATCGGCACGCCGGAACTGTGGAACGAACGCATCGAATCGCTGCGCGAACGCGGCGACAGCGGCCTGCCCGACACGATGGCCGACACCGTCGTCGAGCGCTGGTTCACGCCGCGGCATCGCACGACGGCGCCAGCCGGCGTGGCCCGGGTCCGCGACATGCTCCTCGAGACCAGCAGCGCCGGCTATGCCGGCAACTGCGCCGCAATCCGCGACGCGGACCTGCGCGCGCAGCTGTCGTTGATCCGCGTGCCGACGCTCGTCGTCGCCGGCACGCACGACCCGTCGACCCCGCCCGTCCTCGGCCGCGAAATCGCCGCGGCGATCCCGTCGGCGCAATACGTCGAGCTCGACGCGGCGCATCTGTCGAATCTCGAGCAGGCGGGCGCGTTCAACGCCGCCGTCCTACGCTTCCTGACCGACGACGGAATCGTCGAGAGCGAACGCCGCACGATCGGCGAGACGATGCGCCGCTCGGTGCTCGGCGATGCGCACGTCGACCGCAGCACGTCGTCGCGAACCGAGTTCAACGCCGAGTTCCTCGACTCCATCACGCAGAACGCATGGGGGGCGATCTGGACGCGGCCGGGGCTGCCGCGTCACACGCGGAGCCTGCTGACGATCGCGATGATGGTCGCGTTGAATCGGACCGCGGAGCTGAAGCTGCACCTGAACGCGGCGCGCAACAACGGCGTCACGCGCGACGAGATCAAGGAGGTGCTGATGCAGACCGCGGTGTACTGCGGCGTTCCGGCCGCCAACTCGGCCTTCCATCTCGCCGCAGAGGTCTTCGCGGAGCAGGACCAGTGAGCGCCTGCGGGAAAAACTGAGCGACCGCTCTCAGGTACCGGTTCCCGGCGTCGATACAGGGTAATGGTGGACCGCGCGTCCCTGGGAACGTCCTCGACCGCCCCGCGCGCCGCCCGCTCAACGAGAAGGTCCCTGCTCATGAAAAAATTGCTCATCCTCGCGGCCCTGGCCGTCGCGGCCGGTCCGTCCGTCGCAGCCGACATCGGTGTGTCGGTGAACGTACCGGGCCTCTTCGGGCGCGTCGACATCGGCGGCGGCGACTACGGCCGACCGCAGATCGTCAACCCGCAACCCGTCTACATCCAGCGCGGTCCCGTCGAGGCGCAGCCGGTCTACCTGCACGTGCCGGCCCAGGAACAGCGCAACTGGCGGCGTTACTGCGGACGTTATGACGCCTGCGGACAGCCGGTCTACTTCGTGCAGGAGAACTGGTATCGCAACGTCTACACGCCGCGCTATCAGGAAGTGCAGCGCCGTCGCCACGACGGACCGGGCCGGGCCGGTGACGATCGCGGGCGAGGCGACGATCGCCGGGGCGACGATCACCGCGGCGACAACCGTGACCGCGGCCCGGACAATCGCGGCAACGGCCGCGGCGGCTGAGCCAGACCTTCACGCGGTGCGCGACGCCGCCTGAGCGGCCAGGGCGCCGGAACGAAGCATCCGTTCGACGTACCGCGCGATCGTGTCGATCTCCAGATTGACGCGATCGCCGACGACGAGATCTTGCAGCGTGGTGACCGCGACGGTGTGCGGGATCAGGTTGATCGAGAAGTCGCAACCCTCGTCGTGATCGTGGACCGCGTTGATCGTCAGGCTGACGCCGTCGACCGCGATCGATCCCTTCAGTGCGACGAAGCGCGCGAGCGCCGACGGCGCGCGGATTCCCAGCGTCCACGACGAACCGGTCGCTTCGAAGCGCACGACGACCCCGGTGCCGTCGATGTGACCGCTGACCAGGTGCCCGTCGAGGCGGTCGCCGAAACGCAGCGCCTTCTCGAGGTTGACGTCGCCCGGCGCGTCGAGCCCGGTCGTGCGGTCGAGACTCTCGCGCGACACGTCGAACTCGAGCGTGCGTCCGTCGATCGCGACGACCGTCATGCACGCGCCCGACAGCGCGATGCTGTCGCCGATGCCGATGCCGATGCCGTCGAGCGGCAGCCCGCCCGCATCGACCGTGAGGCGGACGCCGGACGACGCACTCGACGACTCTGGGACGACCCGCGTGATGCGGCCGACGGCCGCGACGATGCCAGTGAACATGG
>CAXTDA010000294.1:0-5354 GCA_964242935.1 uncultured Burkholderiaceae bacterium
ACGTTGCAGCGTTTCGTGCCATCGGACGAACGACGCTGGGGTCCCGCCTGCGCGGGAACGACGAAGCGGAGAGTCGGGCCGGATGGGTGGCCTTTCCCTTGCAGTGAGCAACCCGCCCGCCTGACGCCCCCATGGACTTCTCGATCGCGCTGATCCTGATCCAGGACGGCATCACGAACGGCGCGATCTACGCGCTGCTGGCGATCGCATTGGTTCTCGTCTTCGCGGTCACGCGCGCCATCTTCATCCCGCAGGGCGAGTTCGTCACCTTCGGTGCGCTGACGCTGGCCGGCTTCGTCGGCGGCAAGACGCCGGGGACCGCGACGCTGCTGGTGGTGGCCGGGGCCCTCGCCTGGTTGATGGACCTCGCCGTCGCCGTCCGCTTCGGCAACTTTCGTCCGATGCTGCGTTCGACGATCGGCTTCGTCGTCGTGCCCGTCGTGCTGTTCTTCGGCGCGCGCTATGCGGCCGGCCACGGCCTGCCGCTCGCGGTCAACGTGCTGCTGACGCTGGCGCTGGTCGTCCCGTTCGGGCCGATCCTCTACCGCGTCGCGTATCAACCGGTGGCCGAGGCGTCGGTGCTCGTGCTGCTGATCGTGTCGGTCGGCGTGCACCTCGCGATGAGCGGCCTCGGCCTCGTCTTCTTCGGCGCCGAGGGCTCGCGGACGCCGCCGTTCGCCGAGGGGTCGATCGACGTCGGCTCGATGAACATCTCGGCGCAGAGCATGGTGGTCGTCGGCACCAGCATCGCGCTGATCGTCGCGCTGTATCTCTTCTTCGAGTTCACGCTGTACGGCAAGGCGCTCCGCGCCACCGCGGTCAACCGGCGCGGCGCGCGGCTGATGGGCATCAGCACCGTGATGAGCGGACGCATCACGTTCGCGGTGGCCGCGCTGATCGGCTGCTTCTCCGGCATGCTGATCGCGCCGATCACGACGATCTACTACGACTCGGGCTTCCTGATCGGCCTGAAGGGCTTCGTCGCGGCGATCATCGGCGGCCTCGCGAGCTATCCGATCGCGGCGGCCGGCGCGATCTTCGTCGGCATCCTCGAGTCGTTCTCGTCGTTCTGGGCGAGCGCATACAAGGAGGTCATCGTGTTCACGCTGATCATTCCGGTGCTGCTGGTGCGGTCGCTGACCAGCCGGCATGTCGAGGAGGAGGAATGACCCGGAACGACGGCGGGTCCGCGGTGACGCCTGGACGCATCGCGTTCGTCGTCGCCGTCCTTGTCGTCATCGCGTTGCCGCTGGTCCCCGCGACACCCGAGTTCTGGATCACGCTGATGAACTACATCGGCCTCTCCAGCCTGGTCGTGCTCGGGCTCGTGCTGCTGACCGGCGTCGGCGGGCTGACGTCGTTCGGGCAGGCCGCGTTCGTCGGCATCGGCGCGTACATGAGCGGCTACCTGACGACGGTGCATCACGTGTCGCCCTGGCTGACGCTGCCGGCCGGCCTGGTCGCGACCGCCGTCATCGCGCTCGTGATCGGCCTCGTCACGCTGCGCCTGTCCGGACACTACCTGCCGCTCGGGACGATCGCCTGGGGCATCAGCTTCTACTTCCTGTTCGGCAACATGGACTTCCTCGGCAAGTACGACGGTCTCAACGGGCTGCCGCCGATCACGCTGTTCGGCTGGTCGTTCGAGAAGGGCCGGTCGATCTATTACCTGATCTGGCTGTTCGTGATCGCCGGCATCCTCGCGGTGCAGGCGCTGCTCGACTCGCGGCCCGGGCGGGCGATCCGCGCGTTGCGGGGCGGCGCCGGCATGGCCGAGTCGTTCGGCGTCAACACGACGCGCGTGAAGATCGTCGTGTTCGTCTACGCGGCGCTGCTGGCGTCGATCTCGGGCTGGCTCTATGCGCACCTGCAGCGCTCGATCAACCCGACGCCGTTCGGCGTCAACGCCGGCATCGAGTACCTGTTCATGGCGGTGGTCGGCGGTGCGGCGCACGTGTGGGGCGCGCTGCTCGGCGCCGGCGTCGTCACGATCGCCCGCGACCAGTTGCAGAACTGGCTGCCGCGTCTTCTCGGCAGCAACGGCAACTTCGAGATCATCGTGTTCGGCGTGCTGCTGGTCTTCCTGCTGCAGCGCGCCCCGACCGGACTGTGGCCGATCGTGACCGGTCTCTTCGACCGCGGCAGCAAGCGGGGCGCCGACGAGGCCGAGCTCGGCACGACGGGCGGTGCGACGACCGCGACCGACGTCCGCCCGGTTCGCGACGCGAAGCCGTTGCCGAAGCGCGAGCGGCCGAAGGCCGGCGACGTCGTGCTCGAGGTCAGGGCCATCCGCAAGGAGTTCGGCGGACTGGTCGCCGTCAACGACATCAGCTTCAAGGTGCGGGCCGGCGAGATCATGGGCCTGATCGGGCCGAACGGCGCCGGCAAGAGCACGACCTTCAACCTCGTCACCGGGGTGCTGCCGATCACGCGCGGCGAGGTGCTGTTCCGCGGCGAGCGCATCGACGGCGCGCTCGCGCGGCAGATCAGCGCGAAGGGCGTCGGCCGCACCTTCCAGCACGTGCAGCTGCTGCCCGGCATGACGGTGCTCGACAACGTCGCGCTCGGGGCGCATCTGCGGTCGAACGTCGGCATGCTGCGGGCGTCGCTCCGCCTCGACCGGCCGGAAGAGGCGCGGCTGCGTCATGAAGCGGCGCTGCAACTGCAGCGGGTCGGCCTCGGCAACGACCTGTTCGAACAGGCCGGCAACCTCGCGCTCGGCCAGCAACGCATCCTCGAGATCGCGCGTGCGCTGGCCTCCGATCCGGTGCTGCTGCTGCTCGACGAGCCGGCCGCGGGCCTGCGCTACAAGGAGAAGGTGGCGCTGGCCGGCGTGCTGAAGCAGTTGCGCGCCGAAGGCATGAGCATCCTGCTCGTCGAGCACGACATGGAGTTTGTGATGGGCCTGACCGACCACCTCGTCGTGATGGAGTTCGGCAGCAAGCTCGCCGAGGGACTGCCGAAGGCGATCCAGAGCGATCCCAAGGTGCTCGAGGCCTACCTCGGCGGGATCGACGACGACCTGGTGCTGGAGCAGCCGGCATGAACGCGACGGCGACGATGTCCACCCCGATCCTGTCGGTACGCGGCCTGACCGCGCGCTACGGCAAGGTCACCGCCCTCGCGACCACCGATCTCGACGTCGCTTCGGGCGCCATCGTCACCGTGATCGGGGCCAACGGCGCGGGCAAGTCGACGCTGCTGAACGCGTTGATGGGGTCGCTGCCGACCAACGGCCACTGCGACGGGACGATCACCTACGACGGCGGACGCGTCGAACTGCGCGGCTGCGAGCAGCGGGTCGCGGCCGGAATGGCGCTGGTGCCCGAGAAGCGCGAGCTGTTCGGCAGCATGAGCGTCGAGGACAACCTGCTGCTCGGCGGCTTCCGCCGCTACCGGCAGCGGCGCGACACCGCGCACAAGGCGTGGTCCGACGAGCTCGACCACGTCTTCACGCTGTTCCCGCGACTGAAGGAACGTCGTCGGCAGGAGGCCGGCACGCTGTCGGGCGGCGAGCGGCAGATGCTCGCGGTGGGCCGCGCGTTGATGGGCAAGCCGCGCATCCTGATGCTCGACGAGCCGAGCCTCGGCCTCGCACCGAAGATCGTCCGCGAGATCTTCCACATCATCGCCGCGCTCCGCCAGACCGGCGTCGCGACGCTGCTGGTCGAACAGAACGCGCGCGCCGCGCTGCAGGTGGCCGACTACGCGTACGTGCTCGAGACCGGGTCGGTCACGCTGCAGGGGCCGGCAAGGCAACTGGCGAACGACCCGAAGGTGATCGAGAGCTACCTCGGATTGGGCGAGAAGCGCGACGCGGCTTGAGCGCCGCCGACCGGAGACCGTTGACCGTGCCGCTCGAATCGACCACCGCACGATTGATCCTCCGTCGCTGGCGCGCGTCGGACCGCGAACCGTTCGCGGCGATGAACGCCGATCCGGACGTGATGGAGTTCTTTCCGGCGCCGCTCGATCGCGCGGCGAGTGATGCGAGCATCGATGCGTGGATGACCGCGTTCGACGAACGCTGCTGGAGCAACTGGGCGGTCGAGACGAAGGACGCCGGAGAGTTCATCGGCTTCGTCGGCCTGTCGATCCCGAAGCGCGTGCTGCCGTTCTCGCCGTGCGTCGAGGTCGGCTGGCGGCTCGCCAGGTCGCATTGGGGCCGCGGCTACGCGGCCGAGGCGGCCGAGGAAGCGTTGCGCACCGGCTTCGAGACGATCGGCCTCGACGAGATCGTGTCGTTCACGACGCTGACGAACGGCCGCTCGCGGGCCGTGATGGAACGCATCGGCCTGACGAACGCGCACCAGGACTTCGAGCACCCCGGTGTCCCGGAAGGGCATCCACTACGGCCGCATTGCCTGTATCGCCTGGGTCGGTTGGAATGGTCCCTTCGACGAAACGTCTGACCGGTGACTGCGGCTTGTCTCGACTGCAGCTTGTCTCGAACGCAGCCCGCATCGACTAGACTGATCTCTCGTTCCAGGAGTCCGTCGATGAACATGCCGATCGTAGTGATTGACCCCGGTATTCAGAGCGGTGCGCCGGTGTTCGCTGGCACGCGAGTGCCCATCAAGATCCTCTTCGACTTCCTGGAAGCCGGCGATTCGGTCGATGTGTTCCTCGATCAGTTCCCGTCGGTCAGCCGCGAGATGGCCGTCGGTCTTTTGGAACAAGCGCGGCGCGCTTTGACGCCCGATGCAGATCCGCCTTACCGATCACGACTTGACGGTACGATCGGGCGATGCACATGTTGATCGGCACCGTCGTGGAAGGAAAGGTGGTCGTCGACGGGCCCTCGTTGCCCGAAGGGACGATCGTGACCGTCTATGCGCACGAACCGATGCAGGTCGTGCGTCTCTCCCCGGAGCTCCAGGCCGAGCTGGAAGAGGCGATCGACGAAGCTGATCGCAAAGAAGGAATATCAGCCGAAGAATTGTTCGTGGCACTCGCGCGACATCGCTGACCATCCATGCGGCTCACCGCACGGATCAAACCGCGTGCGATGCGGCAGATTCTTCGCGCTGCGCATTGGTGGGATGAAAACCGCTTGGCGGCACCTGGAGCGATCGAATCGGAACTGCGGCTGGCGCTCGACCTGCTGGTCGAATCTCCAGGCATCGGCAGCCAAGTGGAGAACGCGCGAGACCCGCGCGTACGGCGGTTCTATCTTGGCCGCACGCGATACTTCGTCTACTACCGCGAGAAGAACGGCTTCCTCGACGTGATCGCCTTCTGGCACTCGTCTCGAGAAACCACGCACCGCGTGTAAGTGCGTCTCCCTTGGAGCTACCCCCATGCACCTCCAGATCATCCTCGGCAGCATCCGCGAAGGCCGTCGCTCCGGCCCG
>CAXTDA010000295.1:0-5353 GCA_964242935.1 uncultured Burkholderiaceae bacterium
CGCCCGCCGGGGGGTCTCCCCCCATACCACCGACTCCCCGGCGCGCCCGCCGCGGGCGTCGTCGACGACGACGATGAACTTCGTGTACATGAACTGCCTGAGGAAGCTCCAGATGCCGAACATCACGCGCTTCGCGTGGCCCGGGTAGCTCTTCCGGATGCTGACCACCGCCATCCGGTAGCTGCAGCCCTCGGGCGGCAGGTAGAAGTCGACGATCTCCGCGAACTGCTTCTGCAGGATCGGTACGAAGACCTCGTTCAACGCGACGCCGAGGATCGCCGGCTCGTCGGGCGGCTTCCCGGTGTAGGTCGAGTGATAGATCGGATCGTCGCGCATCGTGATGCGGTCGATCTCGAAGACCGGAAACCAGTCGCGCTCGTTGTAGTAGCCGGTGTGGTCGCCGAACGGTCCTTCGAGCGCATGCAGATAGCCGCCGCGTTCGGCGAGTTCGACGCCCGACTCGTCGTGCCCGACCTGGCCGGGCTCGGCGGCGGGGATGTGACCCTCGAGCACGATCTCGGCGCGCGCCGGGACCTGCAGATCGATGCCGATGCAGCGCGCGACCTCGGTCGGTCCGCCACGGAGCAGGCCGGCGAACTGGTACTCGGACAGCGAATCGGGGACCGGCGTGACGGCGCCGAGCATCGTGGCCGGATCGGCGCCGAGCGCGACGGCGATCGGGAACGGCCGGCCCGGCTCCGCACTGGCGAACTCGCGGAAGTCGAGCGCGCCGCCGCGATGCGCGAGCCAGCGCATGATCACGCGGTTCCGTCCGATCACCTGCTGCCGGTAGATGCCGAGGTTCTGCCGCTTCCGCGGTCGCGCGACGTTCTGCGGGCCGCGCGTCACGACCAGGCCCCACGTGATCAGCGGACCGGCGTCGTCGGGCCAGCAGGTCTGGATCGGCAACTGGGCGAGGTCGACCGCGTCGCCTTCGACGACCCGGCGTTGACAGGGCGGCCGCCGGACCTCGCGCGGCGCCATGTCGCGGAGCGACTTGATCATCGACAGCAGCCGGCCCGCATCCTTCAGGCCGCGCGGCGGTTCCGGCTCCTTCAGTCGCGCAAGCAGATGACCCACGTCGCGGAGCGCCGCGATCGACGTCTGCCCCATCCCCGCGGCGACGCGCTCGACGGTGCCGAACAGGTTGCCGAGCACCGGCATCGTCGAGCCGACCGGTCGTTCGAAGAGCAGGGCGGGACCGTTCGCGCGGAGCGTGCGGTCGCAGATCTCGGTCATCTCGAGGTGCGGCGACACCGGGACCGCGATGCGCTTCAGCTCGCCCGACTGCTCGAGACGCGCAGCGAAGTCGCGAAGGTCGTCGTATCGGGAAGTCATCGATTCGTGGGACCGATCCGGCGACGGGAGGGGACCGGAAGTTAACATTTCCCTGATTGACCATCCGGATCCGGCTGCGTACCTTCCGCAGCTCCTTCCCAGATCGCGGTCCCTCGATCGCAGCAGTCGGAGGTCGATCTTCAACCGGTCGCCTTCGGTCAGACGTGATGTCCCGGCGCCTTCAGGCGTCGCTTCGCATCCAGCGGGCTTCCCGGACGCCCATATCGTCAACCATCGAGCGTTTGCCTCGTCCGGATATCAACTCGTGGTGTGCCCGGTTGCATCGTCGGCGTCGTCGCCGTCGGTCGGGCAAGTGAGACGAACTTCTCGCCACCGCCCACGAGCCTTTGTGAAGACCGCGGGTCTTCATGCAAACAGTCGTTCCACGGAAGGTCGCGTCCGCTCGGGTCGCGACGTCGTCGTCCGGGATGCGAGCGTTTCGAGCGTCGGTCGCCCGACGTGCGGGACAGGAGTCGGAATGAACGTGAAGTTATTGAGCGCCGAGTGGCGTGCGGTCCGCAGGGCCGCGTTGAGGGTGATGCACGGCAGTCTGTCGCTGGTGGGCCTGGTGTCGGTCGGTATCGTCGGCCTGCTCGTCGCCCACCCCGACTACGCCCGCGCGGTCGGCCGGTGGGTCGTTCCCGGTCCGGAGCCGGTCGCGGCCGTCGGGGCCGCCTTCACGGTCCCCGTCCCCGCACTGCCGGCGAGCGACAAGCTCGTCGAGGCGATCGCTCATCCGGGGGGCGAGGCGGGTCGCCTGCTCGGGCTCGCCGCACCGCAGGACGAAGCGCCGGGCGAGGTGAAGGGCGTTACGCGGGCCGCGATTTCGACGAAGGCGAACGGGACGGCCGCCGGACGGGACGGTGGACGCGAAAAACGCGAGATCACGAACTATCTGTCGAAGAAGTATCGCGTCAACGGCGACGCCGTCGCGATGCTGGTCGATGCGGCCTACATGACCGGCAAGGACCTCGGCCTCGACCCGCTGCTGCTGCTGTCGGTGATGGGCGTCGAGTCGGGCTTCAACCCGTTCGCGGAGAGCACCGCGGGCGCGTCGGGCCTGATGCAGCTGATGGCGAAGGTGCACCGCGACAAGCTCGACGACTTCGGCGGCGCCAACATCGCGCTCAACCCGGTCGTCAACCTGCGGGTCGGCGCGGTCGTGCTGAAGGACTGCATCCGGCGCGGCGGCTCGCTGGTCGACGGGCTGCGCCTCTACGTCGGGGCCGGGGCCGGCGACGACAGCGGTTACGGCACCCGCGTGCTGCAGGAGAAGGATCGGCTCGTCCAGGTGCTGCGCGGCAACGTCGGTGCGCTTCGCGTCGAGTCGCGCGCGGCGCCGCGCATCGAGGCGCGCATCGAACCGCGCATCGAGCCGATCCCCGTGCGAGCCGACAAGGCCGCACCGGTCGCCCGCGAGACGCAGCCGGTCGATCATCGGGCCACGCCCGACACGGTCGCCGAGCCGAAGCCGGACGCGCATCAACCGAACGCCGCGTCCGACGAGCCGGGGCGCGTCGCCGCGCTCTGAGACATCGCCGTCTCGCCGTGTGATCCGCGTCGCTGCGGGTCGCCGCGCCGAGCTTCGACCTCACGCGACCCGCCGTGCGGCGCCGCGTCATCGGTTCATCTGAATCCAGACGTCATTCAGCGGTTGTCCGGGCTTGGTGCAGCCTGCCTGCGGAGCGATAATTTCGACCCCGCTGTCGATGCTCTGCCTAAAACGGAAAACAGCCATGAACGATGACGCAGTGATTGACTCCCGCACCGAATCCCACACGTTGCCCCTGTCCGCCGCGCCCGAGCCGGAGCCGCGCGTGGCGCCGACCGACAAGCAGTCCGAACTGCGCCAGGCCGCGCTCGAGTACCACGAGTTTCCGGTGCCGGGGAAGATCTCGATCGCGGCGACCAAGCAGCTCGTCAACCAGCGCGATCTCGCGCTCGCGTACTCGCCGGGGGTCGCCGCGGCCTGCGAAGAGATCGCACTCGATCCGAACAACGCGTTCCGCTACACGGCACGCGGCAACATGGTCGGGGTGATCACCAACGGCACGGCGGTGCTCGGCCTGGGCGCGATCGGCCCGCTCGCGGCCAAGCCGGTGATGGAAGGCAAGGCCGTCCTCTTCAAGAAGTTCGCCGGCATCGACGTGTTCGATATCGAGATCGCGGAACGCGATCCGGCGCGGCTGATCGAGGTCATCGCGGCGCTCGAGCCGACCTTCGGCGGCATCAACCTCGAGGACATCAAGGCGCCCGAGTGCTTCGAGGTCGAACGCGCGTTGCGTAAACGCATGAAGATTCCGGTATTCCACGACGACCAGCACGGCACCGCGATCATCGTCGCGGCCGCGATGACGAACGCGCTGATCGTGAGCGGGAAGAAGATCGGCGACGTGAAGCTGGTCGTGTCCGGCGCCGGCGCCGCGGCGCTCGCCTGCGTCGACCTCCTGATCGACCTCGGGCTGCCGATCGCGAACATCTGGCTGACCGACCTCGCCGGCGTCGTCTACAAGGGCCGCACCGAGTTGATGGATCCCGACAAGGAGCGTTTCGCGCAGGACACGCCGATGCGGACGCTGGCCGAAGTCATCGTCGGTGCGGACGTGTTCCTCGGCCTCTCGGCCGGCGGCGTGCTGAAGCAGGAGATGGTCGCGGCGATGGTCGACAGTCCGGTCATCTTCGCGCTCGCAAACCCGACGCCGGAAATCCTTCCGGAGCTGGCGAAGGCGGTGAAGCCGGACTCGATCATCGCGACCGGCCGCACCGACTATCCGAATCAGGTCAACAACGTCCTTTGCTTCCCGTTCATCTTCCGCGGCGCGCTCGACGTGGGCGCGACGACGATCACGCGCGAGATGGAGATTGCGACCGTCAACGCGATTGCGGAACTGGCACGGCAGGAGCAGAGCGACATCGTCGCGACGGCCTACGGCATCGAGGACCTCGCGTTCGGGCCGGAGTACCTGATCCCGAAGCCGTTCGATCCGCGGTTGATCGTCAAGATCGCGCCGGCCGTCGCGAAGGCGGCGATGGACTCGGGCGTCGCGCTGCGGCCGATCGACGACATGGACGCGTATCGCGAGCGGCTCGTGCAGTTCGTCTACCAGAGCGGCACGCTGATGAAGCCGATCTTCTCGTCGGCGCGGCTGGTCGCGCCCGAGAGGAAGCGCATCGTGTTCTCCGAAGGCGAGGAGGAGCGGGTGTTGCGCGCGGTCCAGGTCGTCATCGACGAGAAGCTCGCGACGCCGATCATGATCGGCCGGCCGCACGTCATCGAGCAGCGCATCGCCCGCTACGGCCTGCGGATGAAGATCGGCGTCGACGTGCACGTCGTCAACACCGACCAGGACGAGCGCTACCGCGACTACTGGCAGACCTATCACGCGCTGACCATGCGAAAGGGCGTCGACAAGCAGATGGCGCGGCTCGAGATGCGCCGCCGCGGCACGCTGATCGGCGCGATGATGATCGAGAAGGGCGAGGCCGACGGCATGGTCTGCGGCACGGTGAGCACCGTCAACCGCCACCTCGCGTACATCGACGAGGTGATCGGTCACTCCGAAGGCGCGAAAGTCTATGCCGCGATGAACGGGCTGATCCTGCCCGGCCGCCAGGTGTTCCTCGTCGACACCCACATCAACGCCGACCCGACCGCCGAACAGCTCTGCGAGATCACGATGATGGCGGCCGACGTCATGCGCCGCATCGGCATCGTTCCGAAGGCGGCGCTGTTGTCGCATTCGAACTTCGGATCGTCGAACCTGCCGTCGGCGGTCAAGATGCGCGACACGCTGGCGTTGCTGCGCCACGAGGCGCCCGACCTCGAGGTCGACGGCGAGATGCACGGCGACTGCGCGCTCGACGAGCATCTGCGGACCGAGATCGCGTCCGACACGACGCTGACCGGCGAGGCGAACCTGCTCGTGCTGCCGAATATCGACGCGGCCAACATCGCGTACAACCTGCTGAAGACGGCGGCCGGCGGCAACATCGCGATCGGGCCGATCCTGCTCGG
>CAXTDA010000296.1:0-5337 GCA_964242935.1 uncultured Burkholderiaceae bacterium
GGCCCAACTAAGGCGTTCGCCACAGCGTCAAGACGTGTTCGCTGGACGCTTACAAAGCGGTGCCGCGGGATAGAAATGAAGCACCCTCGCGCCGGCCCGCGTCACGGCGACAAGGAATTCGTTGAAGCACTTCCGAAACTCGAGCACGTCCGCTTCGGTTCGGATGATTGCCCGATTGGGCTTCACGGCCTCGAACCGAACAATGACGCCGTCAAGGGGTGCTACGACGCCTGATACTCGGCTACTGATGCCTATCTCGATAGCCACCTCGCGAGGCAACACGGTCGGCACATCAAACGCGTAGGCGGGGCTGCTCAGAGACTTCCCGTCCCAGAGCCAGCGTTCCCCGGGAACGTCTAGCACGCTCGCGTCCATCTTGTCGCCAATCAGCGCCCCAAGCTTCATCAGGAGTGGCATTGGCGCGAATGCCGCGATGGTCAAGTGGGACGGCGCGTCGCGTGAGGTCATCTCCTGTCGCACTCGGGCTTCGAAGAGCCGCGTCAGCGCCTCTTCGGCACGCTGCCAGAACTCAGGGTCGCCATCGGTCAAGTCGAAATCGGCACGCTCGATACGCACGTGCCTCGCGCTTGGGAAACGCTTGTACTTCGAGTTCTCGATGATGGCGTGATTGATGTCTCGGACGTCGACAACCGGCGGGTGGAGCCCGATGGGGAAGGTCATCAAAATCGGCAGGCTGACCTTGACGCCGGTCGACGAATAGACCAACGCGATGCGGTCTTCGTGCTCCCGCTTCATCGCCAGCAGGTCCGCTTCGGTGTACGGGTTCTTCTGCCCGCTCCGGTCGATGCGGCTATGACAGTTGAAGCACAGCAGCATCAGGTTTCGTTCGTCCGTGGCGAGCTCGGCCGAGCGGCTCGCGTCACCTCGTTGGCCCGCCACGACTGTCGGCGACGACGTGAGCCATTTCACCGACATACGCGGCCGCCTTCGTCAGGAAGTCACGCGAGATGGGCTCACCACAGCCGCGGAACTCGCATCGGCCAGCCGCTGCAATCCACAAGCTCATCCGAACCTTCTCAGGGATGGCGGCGCGTCTCGCGGTTCTTGCGGTGACCGCACTCATCGGATGTTCACCACGAAGGGTCCGCTGCGCGCCACGAGATACCGGTCCTTCACCACAAGGCATTCGATGGTGTGCGTTCCTGAGTACAAGGTGCTCTCACGGTGCTTCACGGTTCCCTGTTCAATCGACCCGCGGTCGAACCCTCCGCGGAGGCCGTTGCGGGTTGCCGCTTCTGCCCCCGAGTTGACGACCTGCCAGTACACCTCGACGGGCCCCGACACCCCCGCCACCTGAGCTTCGAAACGCAAGTTCGCGTGCTTCGGCAGCGGCGGACCATCGGAATCGAAGTGCATCCAACGCGAAAACCCGTTTGCCATCCATTCTGTTTTCGCGATTCGAACGGTTCCCTGGCGGAACAGGGGCCATGGCGGCGCCTGCCGGTGGCCCGCGGTGAGGACCGGTGCCAGCCTGGGCATCAGGGCTGCGAGCGTAAGTTGTTTCCGCGGGGAAACCACCGCTTTGCGAGCAGGGCTCATCCCGACGGCGGTGCTGGCGACTTCGAACAGTCAAGGGGGCAGCCGTTCTCGGTCGGCTCATCAGTCTTGAAGCAGTGGGGTTCATCGTCCCTCCATAAGAGCGCGCGCCCGGCAGGTCGGCGTCGGAGCGGTCGCTCCGACGCAAGTTTTGCGGTCTACTTCGTCGCAGTTGGAGGTGACCAGCGGCGCGCTTAGGGGGTAGGACTCTCGGGACGCGAACGGCGGACGCGGGGCCGCGCCAATTTTTTTGCGATGTATACGTCCGCTGCGCTACACATCGGAGTCTTACTTCTCAGGAACCTCGAATGTCGGCTCTTCCCGAACCCGAACGCCCCCTCAGCCCCTCGGAGATTGATTCCATTCTCCGGAATTTCTCCGGCGCTGACTGGGCGCGCGCCGCAAGTATCGCCAGGCTCCTTGCCCGTGGGCTTGCCAGCTGCACGGCAGACGACCTTCTTCAAGAGACCCTGACCAAGTTGCTTGAGGGGGAGCGGGTCTGGCACGCCTCTATCGCGCCGCTGGTCGTCATCAAGACCGCGATGCGAAGCGTCGCCAGTAATATCCGCAAGCACGATGCGACTGGGCCCATCGACGCCATGACCGACGAGGTTCCTCTGGTCGCCGACGGGTCAGCGCCGAACCCGGAAGACGTTGCGATTGCTGCGGACTTGGTCCGGTTCGTTGAGGAAGCGGTCGGTCCGGACGAGGACCTTCAAATGCTTCTCATGGCGTGGACTGATGGCTTGCGGGGAGCAACGGCCGCGGCGGAGCTGGGCTGGGATGAAAAGACATACGAGGCGGCCCGCAAGAGGCTGATGCGCCGAGTAGGCGAGTTGGCACCCGCCGGAGAAAGACATGAACACACCCACAAACACATCACAACCGTCGACGCTGCTCGACGTCTTCGTAGACGAACTCATTGCCACGCCCGACGCGGACGTTCTGGACGGCATGGACGCAGAGGCCGCGCGTATGGATGGACTCCGGATACTGGACGCCGCGAAGGCCCAAGCCGGCAAACGGCGATTGGTAGCCGCCAAGGCTGGGGCCGCCGCAGCCCAAGCTCGCGGGCTTAGCGTTGCCCCTGCGGACGTTTCGGCGATGGATGCCCGTAAGTTCCTGGCAGAAGCGGCGAATGACCCGCGCTTCACCCTGGCCGCACGACTACATAGCGACATGTCAGATGAAGAGGTGCTGCGCCTGTACGCCCAGGTCATGGGGCTCGCAATGCCTCTCGAAACGCGGAAGGACGGCAGCGAGTGACACCTGGGGCACAGGCCGAGGCTCTCATCGCGGAGCTCGGCATCTCCGAACCGGCTGACCTTGACGTCGAAGCCATCGCATTCGACGCTGGCGTCGAGGTGCATTACGCATCCCTTACCGGCTGCGAAGCCACTTTGGTTGGTTTCAACGACCGCGCTGTCGCGACGATTAACCGGTCCGGCAGCCGAGGTCGCGAGCGCTTCTCGATTGCTCACGAAGTCGGGCATTGGAAGCTGCACCGCGGAAAGTCGTTTCGCTGCCGGGTGGACGGCCCTGGTGACAACATCGCCTCGAATCGACCCTTCGAGCGCGAAGCCGACACGTTTGCGTCGCACCTCTTGATGCCGGCGCCGATTTTCAACCCGGCCGTCAAGGCGATTGGCAGGCCTGGTTTCTCCCAACTCGCTGCTCTTGCTAACGATTTCGAGAGCAGCCTGACAGCCAGCACGCTCCGCCTCGCGATGGTCGATACCCTTCCCGTCATCGTCGCTTGCTACGGCGCACAGGGCTTGAAGTGGCATACCGCCGCCGCGTATGTGCCGAAACGGTGGTGGGTCAAGAAGCAACTGGATGAGGACACGTTTGCCTTCGATTTGCTGAAGCGCGGGAAGGCTTGCGCGCGTCCGGGTAAGCAATCGGCTGATGCGTGGTTCGAGAATCACGACGCCGACGAGTACGAGGTCATCGAAGACTGCGTCAGCGTGCGGTCCGGCGAAGTTCTTGTGCTCCTCTACCTCGCCAACACCGAAATGCTTTATGCCAAATTCGACGAGAGCGTCGGCAACCGCAAGTACAACGAGACCGGCTCCTACGTACCCAAGCGAAGCTAGGCCGCGTGTTCGGAGGTCGACTCCGCAATGCAGCTGTTCAACAATAGGACTGACGATGTCATCCAGAACGACCGTGCTCAAAGCACAGCGCACATGGGCCACCGCCGCTGGTGCGTCACTCGACGCCCGCGGCTACCACGTATCGGTCGCTCAGAATTTGTTCCAGCCTCTTTCGAGTAGCGCAACGGAAGCCTTCTCGAACGGCAGTGGGTCCGAGATGCGCGATTCGGCTGTGCGACCGGCGAAGATGAGAGCGATTCACTCGTCAGCTGCGTTGGCCGTCAATTTCTTCGACTACTGGACGGACAAGGACGCGAGCCCACTGCTCTCGGCCCTCGGGTTCGACCGTGGCGCTGCACCCATCGCGTTCGAAGCACAGTTCCCAACCGGCCTTGAGGGCATTCCCCCAAACCTGGACATTGCGCTTCGCTTCGACGATGGCTCGGTCGTCGGCATTGAAAGCAAGTTCACCGAGTGGCTCACGCCGAAACCACCGGGCAAAGTGCTCTTCAAGCCAAAGTACTTCCCGGTGGAGCACGGGCTCTGGGCAGCCAATGGGTTGCCCGCATGTCAGGCGCTCGCCGAGCAGGTGCACGCCAGCAGCGAAGGGTTTCGCTACCTCGATGTCGCCTAGCTTCTGAAGCACGCGTTGGGATTGAGCAAACAGCACCCGGCCCGGTTCGAGCTCGTCTACCTGTTCTTCGACTGCCCAGGCAAGGAGTCGGTGATACATCGGGGAGAAGTCGAGCGGTTTGCGGCGTTGGTCGGAAGGGAGTGCGGCTTCCGTTCGGTGAGCTATCACAGGTGTACGAGGCGATGCGTACGGCTGTGGCACCCGAACACGAGGCATACATGGCTTTACTTGCGTGACCGGTATTTTCACACCTCGGGGTCGCCCCGCTTGTGAGGGCTAGAAGCCGCCTATCGGCATTGCGTCCAGAGACTCCGCAAGGCAACATCATCTGGTCGTCAAATTCCTTGATTCGCTGAGCCTGCTCATGAGTTCGACTCACCAGTACCCTTCGCAAAATGCGGCTCATGCGGCTGGCTGCACGTCGCAATGCCTGCAGCCGACGCGCACAAAGCCGTCGCGAACTTCAATGCCGCGCGCGAACGGGGCGGCTGGCCGGACCGGCCGGCCGACTATGACCTCTACCTTCGGTGCCATCGCTGCGGCGCATCGACCGACCAGTTCGTGCCGGCGGTAGAAACGGACGCGGGGCATGGGGCGACGTTGCATGCATGCGTCGTTGAGCACGCAGGTTCTGGAGTCAGCGATGGCGTCTAGGAAAGCCGCACCTGCAGGGTTCGTCGAGCAGGCCGCCCGCGGCGCAGTGAACTACCGTCGCACTCAGGCGGTGTTCCTGGCCCGCGGCGAGTTCGCTTGGCAGACATACCAGCGTACGGGGCAGTCGCGACCGGCGGGTGAAGTCTTCGCCCGGATTCAGAGCCGCATTGACGCGAGGCGCCAAGAACTGGTTACCGAGCGCGGAGTGCCTGGTGACGACAGACGATGAACTAAGGGCCGCTCACGAGCAGGCGCGAGTGGGCGATGCGTACCTTGAGAGCCTGCTTGAGGTGTTCAGGGGAGCCACGCTACCCGATACCGTTGACCGCGGCGCGCTGGTCGCTAGTACTTCAACACGTAAATAAAGAAGCATAGCTACAATGGCCGCATCTCCCT
>CAXTDA010000297.1:0-5330 GCA_964242935.1 uncultured Burkholderiaceae bacterium
GATGGTCGACGTCTACCACGAGTTCGACCATCCGCGCGAGATGCTGGCGGCGCTGTCGCGGTCGCTGAAGCCCGACGGCCGCATCGTCTTCGTCGAGTACCGCCTCGAGGACCCGTCGGTCGCGATCCTGCCGCATCACAAGATGAGCGTCGCGCAGATCCGGCGTGAGGCCGAAGCCACCGGGCTGGTCTGGAAGGAGACGGTCGGGAGGCTGCCGTGGCAACACGTCGTGATCTTCGTCAAGGGTCCTGGAGCGGGTTGACAGAAAGACTCGTTAGAATGAGAATCATTCGCATTGAGCGGGATCGCTCGATCGTTTTCATTCCATCACCGGAGCCGTCGCATGGACCAACCCCGTCCCGAAGTCATCGTCGCCACGACGCTTTATCTGATCTCGGGCTGGGTGTTCGATCCGGCACCCTGCGCGTGCCGCGTGAAAGCGATCGTCGCGCACCTGGAACGAATGATGGAGATGCCCGTGCTCGATCCGGTCCTGCGGGCGACTGCCCTCCAGCTCCACGAGAGCTGGCATCGCGTCGCACGGGAGATGGACCAGGCGACCGAAGCGGTCGAGTCGCCTGCGCAGGCGCCGATGCTCCACTGAACGTCGCGGAAGGCCGCCGCGCCTGGCCCGCCGCGCCGACTTCTCGTGTCGACTTGTTGCCGCAGGCGGGTGGATTAACGCAAATCGTTCTCATTATCGTTATGCTTTCTCGAGCTGATCACAGCCTTTACGAGGAGCATTCTTTCCATGACGAGTCGACAGGACGCGCCGCTTCACGGCCCACGCAAGGCCCGGCACAAGGCCAGCCTGATCCACTCCTGCGTCGTGCTCGCCTGCGCCGCGATGCCGGCCGCGCGGGCGCAGGAAGTCGCGCAGGCCGCCGACGTCAAGGCGGTCGAGCTGCCGTCGGTGACGGTGACCGGTCGGGCGTCCGACGCGAATCCGTATGCCGATCCGTCGGCGCCGTACAAGGTCGATCGGCTGTCGTCGGACAAGTTCACGGAGCCTGTGGTCAACACGCCGCGCTCGGTCACGGTGTTGACCAAGGAGGTCCTGAGCGACCAGAACTCGACGACGCTTCGCGAAGTCGGTCGCTCGACGGCCGGTGTCACGCTCGGGTCCGGCGAGGGCGGCAACGCGTTCGGCGACCGCTTCTTCATTCGCGGCTTCGATGCGCGAAACGACATCTTCATCGATGGCGTCCGCGATCCCGGCGTCAGCATCCGCGAGAACTTCTTCACCGAGCAGGTCGAGATCCTGCGAGGCCCGGCCTCGTCGTTCGCAGGCCGCGGCACCACCGGCGGCGCGATCAACATCGTCACCAAGCAGGCGGGCGCCGCCGATTTCGTGAAGGCCGAAGGCACGCTGGGTTTCAAGGACTACGCGAAGCGCGCGACGCTCGACGTCAACAAGGCGATCGGCCCGTCGCTGTCGGTCCGCTTCAACGCGATGGTCCAGGATGCCGACGTCGTGGGCCGGGACTATGCGACCGACAACCGCAACGGCGCCGCGATCGCGGTCACGTATCGGCCGACCGAAAACGTGACGGTCAAGGCCGACTACAGCTACACCCATCTGTACGGCCTGCCCGACTTCGGCGTTCCGTACGACCCCGCGGCCCGCACCCCGGTGACGGAGTCGAACGTTCCACGCTCGACCTATTACGGCATCGTCAACCGCGACTTCACCCGCTCGACCCAGCACATGGCGACCCTGGACGCCGAGTGGAGGGTCGACGAGCGGATCACGCTCGAGAACAAGGTCCGCTACAGCCACTCGCTGCTCGATTACATCGGAACCATTCCGGAGAACCCGAGTGCCAACGGAGCGACCGCGCCCTTCTCATCGTCTCCGACATTCTTTTCGGGATACACGCAACTGAATGCGCAGAGTCGATACGAACCCGTCATGGTCCTCGCCGACCAGCCCCAAGGGACCTTCGCGTTCGATACCGGCCCGATTCGTCACAAGGCGGTCGCCGGCGGCGAGTTCTCGAAGGAACGGATCGGCATCGATACGTATACCGGCTTCACTTCGGAACTGACCACCGGCCCGGTCGCTTTCACGTCGGCCGGCGCGCCGATCGTGAGTGTCTACGACCCGACGCATGACCTGTACGGCGCCGGGGCCATCCGGCGCACCGGCAATCCGCTGCGATATACCGTCGACACGAAGGCCGGCTATCTGATGGACACGGCCAGCTACCGCGATTTCATCATCGCGAATGCCGGTGTCCGCTACGACGATTACCACATCGCCGCGGCGAACAACACGAGCGCTCGCTCGGCCGATTCCGGGATCACCAGTTACAACGTCGGCCTCGTCGTCAAGCCGACCGCGATCGGCAGCGTCTACGCGGCGTTCGCGACCGCGGCGGACCCGGTCGGCGACGAGGTCGATGCGACGTCGAGCTCGTACGGCGGCCTTTCACCGACGCAGAACACGGCGCAGATCTACGGTCCTCAACGCAGCCGGGCGATCGAGGCCGGCACGAAATGGGAGCTCGCCGCTCGGCACCTGCTGGCCACGGCGGCGGTCTTCCAGACCAAGGTGAGCAACGCGCGCGAGACGGCACCGGCCAACCTGCCGGGATACATCAGCGGTCAGATCGTCGCGGGCGCCGCCTATCGTGTCCAGGGTCTCGACTTCGAAGTCGCCGGCAAGATCACCGACCGGTGGAGCGTCCACGGCGGGCTCGTGCTCATGCGGACCGACGTGACCCGCTCGGTCGTGCCGTCCAATATCGGCCTGCGACTCGCCAACATCGCGCATCAGTCGTTCAACCTGCTGACCAAGTATCGACTGACCCCGTGGCTGGAACTGGGCGGGCAGGCGATCTACGCGTCGCAGATCCGGGGCGGATCATTGCTCGTCGCGAACGGGGGCGTCGCCTATCCGAACCAGCCGAATCCGACGATCCTGCCGTCGCACTGGCGTTTCGACACGTTCGTCGAAACGAGGATCACGCCCAACTTCAGCCTGAAGCTGTATGCGCAGAACATCCTCGACAAGACCTACTATGATTCCTTCTATCAGAGCGCCGTTCCGTTCATCGCGGTCGCTCCGGGGCGAAACGTCTCGCTCATCGGCACCATGAAGTTTTGATGTCCGAATGCTGATCTGCATCCCCGACGTGCTGGGCAAGGACGATGTGGCGGATTTTCGCCGCATCATGGCGACCCAGCGTTGGGAAGACGGCCGCTCGACGGCCGGTGCGCAATCGGCCGAGGTCAAACAGAACGAGCAGCTCCCACCCGATAGTTCCGTCGCGCGTGAACTGGGCAATCGGATCGTCAAGGCGCTGACCGCGAACCTGCTGTTCATTTCCGCCGCGGTCCCATTGCGGATCTTTCCGCCGTTGTTCAATTGCTATCGTCCCGGTCAATTCTTCGGCGAGCACGTCGACAATTGCATTCGCGGCGATGCGCTGACGGGCTTGCGGATCCGGACCGACCTTTCGGTCACGCTGTTTCTTTCCGAACCCGACGAATACGACGGCGGCGAGTTGCTGATCGACGACTATTACGGCTCGCATCGAATCAAGCTGCCTGCCGGTCATCTGGTCCTCTATCCGTCCACCAGCCTCCACCTCGTCACGCCGGTCACGCGCGGCGCGCGGATCTCTTCCTTCTTCTGGCTGCAGAGCGTCATCAAGGACACGCATGCGCGGCGCATGACGTTCGATCTCGACCATTCGATCCAGGCCCTCGTCGAACGGCTCGGGCGAAACGATCCCGAAGTGCGGAAGCTGACGAACATCTATCACAACCTGATCCGGTACTGGGCCGAGCTTTGACGGCCGCAGATCACGACCCCGCCGTCCGACGCAAGCCGGTCGATCCGCGGCGCGCTCGCTTCCTGCGCTGGCTGCGTGTCACCCATCGCTGGGTCGGCCTCTGGGGCGCGACGCTCGGGCTGCTGTTCGGCTTCAGCGGCTTCTTCCTCAACCATCGCGCGGTGCTGAAGGTCGGCACGTCGGTCGAGGAGCGCACGCTGGAGGTCGCCGTGCCCGAGAGCCCACCGGCGACTCAGGACGCGATGGCCGTCTGGCTGCAGCAGCAGCTCGGTTTCGACCGGACGCCACGGATGCGCCGCGACCCGGGTCGAGCGGTGCCCTGGGGTGACCGGACCGTGCAACAGCCGGAGAGCTGGACGTTCACGTTCGCGATGCCGGAGCGCGGCGCGCAGGCGACGTATTGGGTCGGCAACCGTTCCGTCGCCGTGCGGCGGACCGATTACGGCTTGATCGCGACGCTGACCAACCTGCACAAGGGCGTCGGTCTCGGTGCGGCCTGGGTGCTGCTGGTCGATACGCTCGCCGGCAGCATCCTGCTGCTGTCGATCACCGGCGTGGTCCTGTGGACGCAGCTTTCGCGAAAGCGCCTCGCCGGTGCCGCCGTGATCGGCACCGTGCTGACGATCGGCCTCGTCGTGGTATTGCAGTCGCTCTAGCGGGACAGGATACCAACGCCCGATCAGAACGACCCCGCGTCTCCCGGATAGACCACCGGTGATTCGTTGCCCATCGCATCGACCGACGAGACGCCGAAGGCCCAGTCGTCGATGACGATGTCGTTCAGCACGACTCGCGGCGACGCGCCGTCGACGACGCGCACGTCGCGATGGTTCTGCCATTGCGCGGCGGTGGTGTCGCGCCACCACACGCGGTAGCTCGCGGCGCCCGGCACCGGCTGCCAGGTCACGGTCGTGTCGTGCTTGACGGCGCCTTCGATCGCGACGCCGGTCGGCGGTGCGGGCGCCGCGGCCATCGAGGCCAGCGTCAGCGCATTGAGCCGCGTGACCTGGGCGAGATAGCCGAAGTCGACGAAGTCGATCGTGTCGCCGTAGACGCGCCCGTTCTCGACGCGCAGGTCCTGGTGCTGGCGATCGTAATGCTCGTGGGCCTCGGTGACGCGGACGGCGGGAAAGCCCGCCTCGAGCATCGGCACCTGATCGCCGCCCCGGCCGAAACGGTCGGTGCGATAGATCATCTTCACCTTGAAATCGGTCATGTGGCGCAGGGCGATGGTCGCCATGTAACGGGCGATGTTGCGCGACGGCGAGTCGATCTCGCCGCCCCGATAGCGACGGGCATCGGCCTGCTTCTGCGTCTCGGTGGCCTTCGTGCCTTCCGAGAAGATCCGCACGGTGCCGCGATCCTGCACGCCGTCCTCGCCCGCGCTGTTGCCGACGATGTCGTTGTTGAGGTCGGCCTCGACCTTCCAGCCCCGGGCGCGCGCGTAATCGGCGAGGACCTTGCCGCCGAGCAGGCCCTGCTCCTCGCCCGACAGCGCGGCATAGACGATGGTCGCGCGGAAGCGGTGCT
>CAXTDA010000298.1:0-5305 GCA_964242935.1 uncultured Burkholderiaceae bacterium
GCCGAAGCCTCCGAAACCGCCGAGGCGCCCGTCGGGTCGCGCGCGAGCGCCGGGGTCTGCATCAGCGCCGCGGCCAGCACGACGACCAGGACCTTGGCACGCCCTCCGATCGAATCGATCATCTTCGTTCTCCCTTCCAATGCGCCTTGCGACGCGACGAGTGAAGGTTGATCGTCGGCGGCGCCAACCGTCGAGCGCGGCGGTGCGCAGCGCTACCCTGCGCGCCGACCGGTATCATCGGGCGCTACCCAGGGAGGTTCCGATGGCGCAGAGCGCGCTGCTCGTCGAGCGACTGAAGCAGGAACTGAAGGTGCGCGGCATCACGTACGCGCAGGTCGGCGTCGCGATCGGCCTGTCCGAAGCGAGCGTCAAGCGCCTGTTCTCGAAGCGCGATCTCACGCTCGGCCGGCTCGACGCGATCTGCGCCGTCGCGCACATCGAGCTCACCGACCTCGCGCGCGGCATCGATCCCGAGGAGCGCCTGCTCGGCGCCCTCACGGAGCGGCAGGAAGCGACGATCGTCGCCGATCCGGTGCTGATCCTCGTCGCGACGAGCGCGCTGAACCTGTCGGCGTTCGACGACATCCTCGAGAGCTATGCGCTCGAGGCGCACCAGCTCGTCGAAGCGTTCATCAAGCTCGACCGCATCGGCTTCCTGCGGCTGCTGCCGAACAACCGCTACCGGCTGCTCGTCGCGCGCACGTTCCGCTGGCTGCCGAACGGGCCGATCCAGCGTTACTTCCGCGAGAACGCGGCCGCCTACTTCGACTGCGCGTTCGACCAGCCCGACGAGTTCATGGTGCTGCTCAACGCTCGACTGTCGAAGGCGCACGCGGCGTCGCTGATCGATCGCCTGCAGCGGCTCGCGAAGGACGTCTCGGAGCAGCACATCGACGACGCGCGACTGCCGGCATCGCAGCGGCACTCGATGAGCCTGCTGCTCGCGGTCCGCCCGTGGCAGCTCGGCTTCATGCAGCGGCTCGAGCGACCGCCGCCTGCGCCCGCCGCTTCCGGCCGGAAGGTTCGCGCAGGCCGCTGATCGCCGGAACGACGTCGAGCGCGCTAACGCGGTCGATAGAGCTTGAAGAGCTGCCCGGGACCGATCGTGAAGTAGTCGGCCGGTCCGCCGCCGCGAAGCACGTGGCCGGCCGCCGCCGTGTCGTAGACCCCGTCCTTCAGCAGCGCGCGGTCGATGTGGACCGCGACGACCTCGCCGAGCGTCAGCCAGCTGTCGACCGGCTCGCCGGCCGCGGTGCGCAATTGCCGCACCTCGATGACGCGGCATTCGAACGCGACCGGGCTCTCGCCGACGCGCGGCACCGCGACCAGGGTCGACGGCACGGGCGTCAGTCCCGCGAGATCGAACTCGTCGACGTCGGGCGGCACCGCGGCGCAGGTCGTGTTCATCCGCTCGACGAGCGTGCGGGTCGTCAGGTTCCAGACGAACTCGCCGGTCGCCTCGACGTTCCGCACCGTGTCCTTGTAGCCGATGCTCGAGAAGCCGACGATCGGCGGCGTGTAGTTGAACGCGTTGAAGAAGCTGTACGGCGCGAGGTTCAGCGTCCCGTCGGCGGCCCGCGACGAGATCCACCCGATCGGTCGCGGACCGACGATCGCGTTGAACGGGTCGTGCGGCAGTCCGTGGCCGTTGCGCGGTTCGTACGAGTGGACATCGTCGACCATCAGCGCACGGCCGCTCGATCGAAGTGCGGGTTCTCGATCAGCCCGAGTCGGTTGCCGAAGGGGTCGACGACGGCGGCGACCTTGATGCCGTCGCCGACTTCGGTCACCGGCTCCAGCGTCCGCGCGCCGAACGCCGTCAGCCGCTCGAGCGCCGCAGCGGCGTCGGGCACGCCCCACAACGGCTGCGGCCCGGCGACCGCCGGCTCGCCGTCGGGGACGAGACCGAGCTCGAAGCCGCCGACCGCGAAGCCCACGTAGAACGGCTGGTCGAAATGCGGTTGCACGTCGAGCACCTGCGCGTACCAGCGCTTGCCGGCGTCGAGGTCGGTCACGGGATAGATGGCAGTGCGCAGACCGAGGAACATCGCGACCTCCTTCAACGAACGAACGACATCAGGACGACGTCAACGCCTGTCGATCCGTCGCGGCCAGTGCCCCGTCGATCGCCTGATGAACGCGAAGCGCGGCCCATGCGTCGTTGGCCGCGTACAGCAGTTGCTTCGTATCGAGCTTCGGCAGCGCCCAGTTCGACGTCGTCTGCCGCTTCGACTTCAGGAAGCGTTGTCCGAACACGATCGCGACGGCGGCCCGCACGCCGGTCGAGCTACGGAAGCCTGCCGCCCGGAAGACATCGTTCAGGTCGACGACCGCGCGCATCTCCACGCCGAACTTCGCGCGGATGTGCTGCAGGTCGGACCTGAGGCCGAAGCCGACCTTCGTCACCGCGTCGGACTGCAGCAGGCGGACCAGGAACGGAAGGCCGTCGGCCCGGTGCACCTGGAAGATGAACGCCTCGGTCGCGGTCGCGAACTGCGCCACGTGCGGGCCGTCGCTGACCGCACCGACGTCGAAGAGCGGCTTCGACTCGGTATCGAAGCCGACGACGCCGGCCGCCTCGATCGCGGCGGTGGCACGACGGAAGTCGTCGACCGTGATCGGGACCACGACGCGATCGAGCGGCAGGCCGTCGAACGGCGGCAGCAGCGCCATTTCCTCTTTCGACGGCGCGATGCGCGGCGCGGCGCGACGCGGTGCGCGCCCATCGACGACGAAGTCGGTCACGACTTCGCGGCCTGACGCGTCCGGATCGCCTCGATCTCGTCCATGATCCGGTCCATCCGCGCCGCGATCGAGCGGTAGGGCGTCGGCGAGGCGAGATCGACCCCCGCCTTCTTCACGAGCTCGTACGGATAGTCCGAGCCGCCGGCGCGCAGCAGCCCGAGGTAGCGTTCCCTGGCCCCCGGTTCGCCCGCGATCACGCTGTCGGCGAACAACGAGCTCGCCGCGATCGACGTCGCGTACTGGAATACGTAGAACGCGTTGTAGAAGTGCGGGATGTAGGCCCACTCGATCGCGTCGACGTCGTCGATCTTCACGACGCCCTGCGCCTCCCCGTGGTAGCGCCTGAGGATGTCGCCGTACAGCTTCGTCAGCTGTTCGCCGGTCAGCGAATCGCCCTTGTCGACCTTCGCGTGCACGTCGCGCTCGAACTCCGCGAACATCGCCTGCCGGAAGAACGTGCCGCGCAGGTTCTCGAGCGCCGAGCCGAGATACAGCAGGCGCTCGTCGTCGGTCTTCGCGATCTCGAGCACGTGCTTGAGCAGCAGCGCCTCGTTGAACGTCGACGCGATCTCCGCGATGAAGATCGGGTAGTCGGCCGTGGTGAACGGCTGCGCCTGGTTCGCGAGCACGGTGTGCAGCGCATGACCCCACTCGTGCGCGAGCGTCGTCACCGATTCGTAGTCGTCGTTGAAATTCATCAGCACGTACGGATGCACGTCGTACGCGTAGCCGGCCATGTGCGCGCCGGACAGTTTCCGCGGTCGTGGAAAGGCGTCCATCCAGCGGTTGTCGAAGCCGCGCTTCATCGCGGCGACGTAGTCGGGCCCGAGCGGCGCCACCGCCTCGAGCGTCAGGCGCTTGGCGTCGTCGAGATCGAACGGGCGGCTGCCGTTCACGAGCGGCGGGTAGATGTCGTAGTAGTGCAGGTCGGTCACCCCGAGCATCTTCGCGCGGAGGCGGAAGTAGCGGTGCAGCGTGTCGAGGTGCGCGTTGGCTTCCTTGACCAGCGTGTCGTAGACGGCCGTCGGCAGCGCGTTCCGGTCGAGCGCGCCGGTGATGACGTCCGGGTAGCGATGCACCTTCGCGTTGACCGAGTCGATCTTCAGTTGGCCGTACAGCGTGGCCCCGAAGCTGTTCTCGAACTGCTTGTATTGGCCGAAGAACGCGTCCATCACGGTCTTCCGGTCGGCGCGGTTCTCGACCCCGCGGTACTTCGTGTACGCGGGCTGGTCGAGCGTCACGGTGGTGCCGTCGGACAACTTCACCTTCGGCCACGGCATGTCGGCGGTCGACAGCATCGTGTAGGTCGCCGAAGCGGCGTCCGACGTCAGGCCGAACTGCGCAACCAGTCCTTCGCCGGCCGCGTCGAGCGTGTGCGGCGCGGTGCGCAGGATGTTGTCGATCGTGTGGCGGAACGCGGCGAGCGATCGGTCGGACGCCAGAAAGCCGTCGACGCGCTTTCTTCCCAGCGTGAGGATCTCGGGCGCGAAGAACGCGGTCGCCTCGCCGATCTGCGCCCCGAGCACCTGCGCTTTCTGGTCGAGCTCGATGCCGGCCCCCTCGCCGGTGTCCTGGTTGTGCGTCTCGGACGCGTAGACCGCGAGCCGTCCGTAGCGCCGCGACACGTCGTCGGTCAGCTTCATGCACTGCGCGAAGCGCGCCGCGGTGCCGAGCCGGCCCTTGCAGGCCGCGACCTCCTTGATCTCCGCCCGCGCCTTGTCGGCGTCCGCGTTCCAGGCCGCTGCCGTCGGATAGAGGTCGGTCAGGTTCCAGCGGTCGGCGGGCGACTCGGCGAGGGCGGCGGACGAGACGAAGGCGAACGCCAGGACGGCGGGGAAGCGGAATGCCACGGTGGACCCTTCGAGAGAACGCGGAAAGCGCGCGACGGCCTGCATCTTACCGAGCCGCCAGGCGGCGCGCCGTAGCCACCGCCGCCCGGTGAGTCGATCACGAACACGTCGCCCGGCTCCATCTCGGCGCTGCCGACGAGCGGAACCGTCTCCACGCGCCCGTCGACGCGAACGACGGTGCGCGGATCTCGTCGCTGTCGAGGCGGACCGGGAAGCGGAACTCGAGCACCTCGGATCCGTCGCGACCCGGCCGGGCTCGGCATCGCGGATCTCGGACGGCCCGACTACGGCGACGCGGTCGCGGTCGCAGCGGGCGAGCTGCCGGTCTTCTGGGCCTGCGGCGTGACGCCGCAGGCGGCTGCGGTCGCCGCGAAGCTGCCGTTCTGCATCACCCACGCGCCCGGAAAGATGTTCGTCACGGACGCGCGGAACGCCTGACCGGCGCGGCGTGCCGCTATTGACGTTCCTACCAATAGACGCTCGCTCACCCGCCTTCATAAACTCCCCGGTCGGCCATGACGCCGGCATCCGACACAGGCAACGGGAGAAGACGATGGGAAGAATTGGCGGCTGGGCCGTCGCATGCATGACGCTTGCATGCGCAATGCAGGCTCCGTACGCCAGCGCACAGACGACCCGCATCTCGATCTCGACGGGCGGCACCGGCGGGGTCTACTACCCGCTCGGCGGCGGCATGGCGAACATCCTGT
>CAXTDA010000299.1:0-5298 GCA_964242935.1 uncultured Burkholderiaceae bacterium
TAGAAATTGGACCCCCCCGCTGTCAGGCCGGTCGCGGCGACCTTCGCCGTGACGCCGGCGGCGGGGGGGGCGTCGACGCGGCCGGTCGCGACGACGGTGGCGAAGCCGGCATCGGTCGCGACCTGCCACGTGAGCGGGACGGTCGCCGTGCTGTCGGGCCGCTTCGCATAAGTCCAGAGGACGATCCGGTCGGTCAGCGGATCGCCGCTCGCGACGCCGTAGGTGAATTCGGCCGAACTCGTCGGCGCCGGTCCCCCGTCGTCGGAGCACGCGGCGAGCGTGCCGCCGACTGCCACGCCCGCGGCGGCGGACAGGGACTTGATGAGGAAGGAACGCCGTTCGCTGGATCGGGACATGGATGACATCGCTGGCCAAACCGCGCATTCCAGCGCGGTGGTGTGTCAGCGATATGAACGGCCGCGATGGGCGATTCGCGGCCGCACGCGTCACGTCGCGCTTCGGTCACATTCGCTCCGTAGCCTCGACGTTTCGCCACGCGCACCGGACGCGAACGCCGGACAAAGAAGAGGGGAAAGACCGCCATGCCACGCTTCCATCCTTCGAGCGCCGTCGTCTCGACCGCGCTTCTGATCGCGACGCTCGCGGCGCCCGCCGTCGCACAGAACGCGTCACCGGTCATCCTCACGTTCTCGACGGTCGGCGACTCGCGGCAGGACCCCGTGACGTTCGACAAGGCGAGCGTCGGCGACACCTTGTCGGGGCAGGACGCCCTCTGGCTGCAGAACACCAAGGCGATCACGCGGATTCTCCGGACGGTGCAGTCGCAGAAGTCGAACCTGCTGTTCTTCAACGGCGACATGGTCCACGGCTACGGCTGGGCGGCGGTGGGGTATTCGTCGAATCCGGCGCAGACCGTGATCACCGGCCCGACCCCGCCGACGACCGTGGCGGACATCGTCAACGGCGACCTGCTCCGCTTCTACCAGCAGTACGCGTTCTGGCGCGGCATGGTCGCGACGGTGCTCGAGACGGGGACCTATGTGTTCCCGGTCCCTGGCAACCACGAGACCGAGTGCAAGGCGTGCGCGCGGGCCGCGAAGGTCGAGAACGAGAACGCCTTCGTCGCCAACATGGGCGACCTCGTGATCGATACCGCACGCTTCACCGGCATCCTCGGCAGCGCCCCGCAGAACGTCGCCTTCGGACCCGCGGCCGGCGCGAGTCCCGACGGTCTGACCACCGACCAGGGCAAGCTCTCGTACAGCTTCGACCACAAGGGCATGCACTTCGTGGTCATCAATACCGATCCGGTCAGCAGCGAGGCGCACGCGCCGACGCAGTGGCTCGCCGCCGACCTGGCCGCCGCGCTCGCGCGCGGCATGCGCCGCAACTTCGTGTTCGGCCACAAGGCGGCGTATACGTACGAATACATCGCGAACGGACCGACCGCGCTCGGCGGCCTCGACGGTGCACCGGGGACGATTGCGGCGCGCGATGCCTTCTGGAACGTCATCGAGACCTACGGCGCCACCTACTTCTGCGGGCACGAGCACATCTTCAACATCTCGCGCCCGCGAGGAGCGGCCTACCAGGTGATCGTCGGCTCGGGCGGGTCGCCGTTCGAGGCCAAGGCCACCGACGTCACGAAGAATCCGTCGACCGACCGCGATTACGCGTGGGCCACCGTGCGCATCCATCAGGACGGCGGCGTGGACATCCTGGGCTACGGCTTCGATGCCAACTTCGGGCCGACGCAGTTGCTGCAGCAGGTCTCCATTCCCTGACCGCGTGAGACGCCCATGAGACTGATCCTGCGAACCATCGCGGCGCTCGCGCTGGTCGCGAGCATCGCCCCGGTATCGGCCGCGACCATCGACACGGGAGCGCCCGACGGCAATCCGGTGGGCGCCTACCTGTTCGATGCCAACGATTGGTACGCAGGGCAGGTCCGCTTCGCCGGTGCCGCGCACCTGAACGGCATCTTCGCCCACGTGCTCGGCGGTACGGTCGGCGACACGTTCACCATCGTCCTCTACGACGACCTGCCGACGCACAAGCCCGGCAACGCGCTGTTCTCGTCGACGGCGACCTTCCTCGCCGACGGGTGGAACGGCGCGAGCGGGCTCGCCGGGTGGAACGTCGCGGCCGGGCTCTACTGGGTCGCGTTCGAGGTCGGGTTCGGCGACACGCTGGGTGCGGGCGCGCTGCTGGACCGCGGCGTGCCGCGGCCGCTCGCGCTGACGGCCTTCGATCCGGGCACCGGCAGCTATCAGGTCACCGCCGCGCCGCTCGGCTTCGGCCTGCAGGTCGATGCGACGATCGCGGCCGTCCCGGAGCCCGGGTCGATGGCGCTGTTCTTCGCGGGCGCCGCCGTGCTCCTCGCGCTGGTCCGCCGTCGCGGCTCGCGCTGACGTCCCCGGTCGGCGCGTGCGTCCGGGCGCGTGTCCCGATCCTCGGCGATCGCGATCCTCGCGATCGTCGCGGTGACGGCGCTGCAGGGCGCGAGCCTCGCGTGCTCGAACGATGCGCCCGAGCCGACCGGGACCGAGACGCTCTTCCCGCTCGTCTACGGTGACCGCCCCACCGTCGCGCAGCTGTCGGACCTCGGTCGACGGATGTTCTTCGACCGCGGGTTGTCGGCGTCCGGGCAACTCGCATGCGCGACCTGCCACGATCCGCGGCATGCCTACGGGCCGCCCGATGGGCGCGTCGTCACCGCGGGCGGGCCGCTCCACGACCGCTTCGGATTCCGCGCCACGCCGTCGTTGACCTACCTGCATTCGCCGATCCCGTTCACCGAGCATTTCTACGAGTCCGAGGTGACGCTCGGCAAGGACGACCAGGGCCCGACCGGCGGTCGCACGTGGGACGGGCGCGTCGACACCGGACACGACCAGGCGCTGATGCCGTTGCTCGATCCGCAGGAGATGGCGAACGCGAGCCGCGAGGAAGTCTTCGCGAAGCTCGCCCGGTCCGACTACGTCGACGCGTTCCGCGAGGCGGTCAGCGCGCCCGGCGACGACGTGATGAACGATCCCGATGCGGCGCTGACATGGATGACCGTGGCGCTCGCCACGTTCGAGCAGTCCGCGGACTTCCATCGGTTCACGAGCAAATACGACGCCTATTTGCGCGACGAGGTCGACCTCTCGAGCGCCGAACAACGCGGTCTCACCGCCTTCAACGACATGAAGAAGGGCAACTGCGCGAGCTGCCATCCCGGCAACCACAAGAGCCCTGCCAACCACTACCCGATCTTCACCGACTTCGGCTACGTCGCGCTCGGCGTCCCGCGGAATCGCACGCTGCCCGCGAACCGCGACCCCGGCTTCTTCGATCTCGGCCTCTGCGGTCCGTTGCGGAACGACCTCGCGAAGCACAATGAGTATTGCGGCCTGTTCCGCACGCCGTCGCTCCGCAACGTCGCGATGCGGAAGAGCTTCTTCCACAACGGCGCGCTGCATTCGCTGCGCGACGTCGTCGCGTTCTACGCGACCCGCGACACGTCGCCGGCGCGCTGGTATCCGAAGGGAGCCGACGGCAAGGTCGTGCCCTTCGACGATCTGCCGCCCGCCTATCGGGCCAACGTCAATGCCGACATCCCGTTCAAGCCGCGTGCGGACGGCAGGCCGCGGCTGAGCGACGGGGAGATCGACGACATCGTCGCCTTCCTGCACACGTTGTCGGACGGCTATGCGCCGCCCAGAGCGACGGTGACGGCGCGGGCCGGGCCGCAACGCTGAGTTCCCGTCCGTCCCGGGGGCCCTTCAGGGTTTACCCCTGCCGGGCGACCATCCCACTTGCTTTATCCTCGGCTTCCGACAGACGGAGCGGCCCCGTCCGCCCGTGACGGCCTCGTGTCGCCCGACGGCCGGGCCGCATGCCGCATTCCATCGAATTCCGAGGAGACGTGATGAAGTTCATCGAGCGCACCCGCGCGGCTGCGTTCCGCCGCACGATCGCCGGCGCCGCAGTCGCGGTCGCGGCAACCGCCCCGTTCGCATCGCACGCCCAGATCAAGGTCGGCATCACGCTGTCGGCCACCGGCCCGGCCGCTTCGCTCGGCATTCCGCAGAAGAACTCGGTCGCGCTGTTGCCGAAGACGATCGGCGGCAAGACGGTCGACTACATCGTCCTCGACGACGCGACCGACGCGACGAACGCGGTCAAGAACACGCGGAAGCTGATCACCGAGGACATGGTCGACGTGGTGCTCGGCTCGTCGGTCACGCCGAACTCGCTCGCGATGGTCGACGTCGTGTCGGAACTGCAGACGCCGATGATCAGCATGGCGGCGAGCGCGAAGATCGTCGAGCCGGTCGACGCGAAACACGCGTGGGTCTTCAAGACGCCGCAGAACGACGCGTTGATGGCGAGCGCGATCGCCGACCACATGGCCGCTGCCGGCGTCAAGACGGTCGGCTTCATCGGCTTCTCGGACGCGTACGGGCAGGGCTGGTACGCCGAATTCTCGAAGTCCGCCGAGGCGAAAGGCATCAAGATCGTCGCGAACGAAGGCTTCGCGCGCGCCGACACGAGCGTCACGGGGCAGGTCCTGAAGCTGATGTCGGCCAACCCGGACGCGGTGCTGATCGCCGGCGCTGGCACGCCGGCCGCGTTGCCCGAGAAGACGCTGAAGGAGCGCGGCTACAAGGGCAAGTACTACCAGACCCACGGCGTCGCCAACAACGACTTCCTGCGCGTCTGCGGCGCCGATTGCAACGGGACGATCCTGCCGTCCGGCCCGGTGCTGGTCGCCGCGCAACTGCCCGACAACAACGCGTCGAAGGCGCCCGCGCTGACGTATGTCCGGGACTACGAGGCGGCCTACGGCGCCGGCTCGGTGGCCACGTTCGGGGCGCATCTGTACGACGCGGGCCTGCTGCTCCAGAAGGCGCTCCCCGAAGCGCTGAAGACCGCGCAGCCCGGCACCCCGGCGTTCCGCAAGGCGCTGCGCGACGCGCTCGAGGCGACCAGCAACGTCGGTGCGACGCACGGGGTCTTCACGATGTCGAAGACCGACCATGCGGGCCTCGACCAGCGCGGGCGGGTGATGGTGATGATCGACAACGGCAAATGGGTCCTGCAGAAGTGACCCCGAGCGGCGCGCCGCTCGGGGTCATCCCCGCGCAGGCGGGGATCCAGTGTCGTTGCATTTGCGACGGCGCGCCGCTCGGGGTCATCCCCGCGCAGGCGGGGATCCAGTGTCGTTGCATTTGCGACGGCGCGCCGCTCGGGGTCATCCCCGCGCAGGCGGGGATCCAGTGTCGTTGCATTTGCGACGGCGCGCCGCTCGGGGTCATCCCCGCGCAGGCGGGGATCCAGTGTCGTTGCATT